>LJUF01000314.1:0-3805 GCA_001303665.1 Phycisphaerae bacterium SM23_33
CGGCAGTTCGTCCGCTCCCGGCAGGGAGCCACCCGAAGGAACCTCGAGATGATCTGCCGGATCCTCGGCCGGGCCCCGGCCCTGGCCCCCGGCGCCGTCGCCACCGACGTGATCGAGGAGAAGGCATGACCGTGCCGGAGGCCCGCTCCAGACAGCAGATCGTGAGCGGCGCCCGGCGGGTCGTGGTCAAGGTGGGCACCAACGCGGTAACCGACGCCGCCGGCCGGCTGGACGCCAAAGTGATCGCCGACCTTTCGGGTCAGATCGCCGGCATGCTGCGGGGCGGGCTGGAGGTGACGCTGGTCAGCTCCGGGGCCATTGGGGCGGGCATGGCCGAGCTGAACCTTCCCGCCCGGCCGCAGACGCTGCCGCTGCTCCAGGCCACCGCCGCCGTCGGCCAGGGCCAGTTGATGCGGGCCTTCCACGACGCCTTCCAGGGCTTCGCCATCAAGGTCGCCCAGATCCTGCTCACCCGCGACGACTTCCAGGACCGCACCCGCTACCTGAACATCCGCAACACCATCGCCGCCCTGGCCGACTGCCACGCCCTGCCCATCATCAACGAGAACGACACCGTCAGCGTGGACGAGATCCGCTTCGGCGATAACGATCTCATCGCCGCCCTGGTGGCCAACCTGGCCGACGCGGACCTGCTGTTGCTGCTGACCGACGTGGACGGGTACCTCCGCGGCGGCAAGCTGGTGGAGGTCATCCAGCGGATGGACGAGCCCGCCCTCAGCGCCGCCGGCGCCGCCGGCAAGCGCGGCATGGGCGGGATGCGCAGCAAGCTCCAGGCCGCGGGCATGGTCACCGGCGCCGGGGCCGCCGCCGTCATCGCCAACG
Organism: Phycisphaerae bacterium SM23_33; assembly: GCA_001303665.1. Lineage (GTDB taxonomy): Bacteria > Planctomycetota > Phycisphaerae > SM23-33 > SM23-33 > SM23-33. Next base: position 844 of record LJUF01000314.1, read on the forward strand.
CCCGCACCCCGGACGTGATCAGCCGGCTGCTGGCCGGGGAGAGCCTCGGCACGATGTGCATGCCCGCCGCGCGGCGGATGTCGGCCCGGCGGCGGTGGATCGGTCACGCCGCCCGCGCCGCCGGCAAGCTGCACGTGGACGGCGGCGCGGCCGAGGCCCTGAGACGGCGCGGAAAGAGCCTGCTGCCCTCGGGCGTGGTGGCGGTGACCGGGCGCTTCGCCAAGGGCGCCAACGTCGCGGTCGTGGGTCCCGACGGCCGGCAGATCGCCCGCGGGCTGAGCAACTATTCCTCCGGGCTGATGCCGAACCCCGCCAGGCCACCTCGTCCCCATGCCCGACCTCGCCGGGGCGAACGTTTTGCCGGGGCCGGTGCGCCGAAAGTATAATCGGCCCTTGTGGCCCGCCGGTGAGAAACCCGCCCCGGAGCCAGGGCGGCGGGTCTTTGGCCAACCAGCCCGGCTCAAGTGGTGCCATGCGCTGAGCCGATGCTGGTGCAAGTGAAGGGCGAGGGCACCGTTTGGCCGCGAGTGAACAGCCAGACAAGGGCACGGCGGCCGGGGCAGCGGCCGGCCGCTGCGAGCCGGCGGAGGGCACGACGCGGCGCCGGCACGTCCTGGCGGCCGCGGCGCTGATCGTCGTCATCGGCGCCGCCGTCTATTTCAACAGCTTCCGGGGCGTCTTCGTCCTGGACGACCACTTCAACATCACCCGCAGTCGGCTGATCCGCAGCCTCTGGCCGATCTGGAAGGTGCTCAAGGGCAACCGGCCCCTGGTGAATCTCTCGGTGGCGATCAACTATCGTCTGGGCGGGCTGAGGCCCTGGGGCTATCATGCCTTCAACCTCAGCGTGCACATCATCGCCGCCCTGGCGCTTTTCGGAGTCGTGCGGCGGACGCTGGTGAGCGAACGGCTTGGCCGTCGCTTCGGCCCGGCGGCGCTGCCGCTGGCGGCGGCGGCCGCCCTGATCTGGATGGTCCATCCCCTCCAGACCGGCTCGGTCACCTACGTCATCCAGCGGGCCGAGTCCATGATGGGGATGTTCTACCTGCTGGCCCTGTACTGCGCGGTCCGCGGGTTCTCGGCCGCCAATTCCAGGCCGTGGTACGCGGCGGCCGTGCTCTTCTGCGCACTGGGCATGGGCACCAAGGAGGTGATGGTCACCGCCCCGCTGGTGATCCTTCTGTACGACCGGGTGTTCGCGGGCGCTTCCTTTCGTGCGATGCTGCGCAGGCGCTGGGGTTTGTACGCGGGCCTGGCGGCCACCTGGGGGGTCATCGTCTTCCGGCTGGTGCTGGTGCCGCCGGTCTCGACGGCCGGATTCAACGCCCCGCTGCCCGGCGTGGGCGAGTACGCCGCCACGCAGTTCGGCGTGATCCTGCACTACCTGAAGCTGTCGGTGTGGCCGAGCGGTCTGTGCCTGGACCCGGCTTGGCCGCCGGTCAGGACGGTCGGCGAGGTGCTGTTGCCCGCCATCCCCGTGACGGCCCTGCTGGTGGGCACGGGCCTGGCGCTGTGGCGGAGGCCGGCGCTGGGCTTTCTGGGCCTGTGGTTCTTCCTCATCCTGGCTCCCACCTCCAGCTTCATGCCCATCGCCGACCGCATGTTCGAGCACCGCATGTACCTGCCGCTGGCGGCCGTGGTCGTGCTCTTCGTGGTCGGGGCGTACGAACTTGTGGAGCGCTTTGGGGCGCGGCGCGTGCCGCGGGAGCTCGGGCGGCAGCTCTTGATCGCGTTGGGCGTCGTGCTGGTGGCGACGCTGGGCGTGCTGACCGTGCGGCGCAACCGGCTGTACCATGACGACGCCGAGATGTACGCCGACGTTGTCGAGAAGGCCCCCCAGAATGCCCGGGGGCACCGGAACCTGGGTGTGGCCCTGACCGAGCGGGACAGGGCCGCGGAGGGCATCCCTCACCTGGAGGCGGCGGTCCGGCTGCAGCCTGAAAGCCCCGAGGGCCACAACAACTACGGCGCGGCGCTGCAAAGGTCGGGCCGCCTGGACGAGGCCGTCAGGCAGTACCGCAAGGCCATTGAGCTGGACGAGAAGTGCGCCGACGCCCATGGCAACCTCGCCAACATCCTGGCCGACAGGCGGCAGTTCGCCCAGGCCCTGGAGCACTTCGAGAAGGCCATTACGTTGAGACCGAGGGATCCCGGGCTGTATCTGAGCTGCGGTGTTGCCCTGGCCCGGATGGGCCAGGCCCAAACCGCCATCCGGTACTTTCAGAAGGTCAATGAACTGGACCCGAGCATCGGCAGCGGCTGGTACAACCTGGGCATGGCCCAATGTCAGATCGGCCAGGCCGACCAGGCCATAGTCAACTTCAGGCAGGCGATTCGCGTCTGGCCCAACCTGCACTTTGCCAGGAACGCCCTGGCCCGGGTGCTGGCCACCTGGCCGGATGACAAGATCCGCAACGGCCCGGAGGCGGTCAAACTGGCCGAGGAGGCCTGCCGCGGCACCAACCGACGCAACGCCCTGTTCGTGGACACGCTGGCGGCGGCCTACGCCGAGGCGGGGCGATTCGCGGATGCCATGCTGACCATCCAACACGCCATCAATCTGGCCACCGAGGCCAAGCTGGAGCCCCTGGCCGAGGAGTATCGCTCGCGGCTGAAGCTGTACCAGTCCCGCCAGCCGTACCGCGCCCGCTGGGATCTGGGGCCAAGCCCCTTCCCACCCGAGCAGCCCGGCGGCCCGCGCCAGAGCTCTACCGCATCGTCCTGACCCCCACGCCCTCATCGCTCAGGTCGAGCTGGATCCAGCCGTCGCGATAGGTGATCAGGCGTCTTCGGGCGGCGATGGTCTGGAGCAGCTCCGGCCTGTCGGAGCGATAGGAGCTGGACTGCACGAGCAGCCTGGCGTCGGCGGCCTGGATGAAGGCCGGCAGCGTGGGCGTGTAGCTGCCGTGGTGGGGCAGGACCAGCACGTCGCTGGCGATTCCCCCCGGCCGCAGGGCGGCCA
>LJUF01000314.1:3823-9747 GCA_001303665.1 Phycisphaerae bacterium SM23_33
CACCAGTGACGTGTCGTTGACTTCCAGCTCGGGCGTTTCGTCGGCCGGCGGGGGCCAGAGCACCTCCACGCGGGCCCCGCCGCCCAGCGCGACGCTCTGCCCGGCCCGCAGCCGGACGATCGGGACTCCCTTTGCCCGGCAGGCCTGGAGCAGATCCCGCACCTCCGGCGGGTCCTCCGCCAGGTTGCCGAAGAATTCATTGAGGTAGACGCGCTTCGGCGGGGCGTGGTCCAGCAGCTCCCGCACGGCGTTGTAGTGGTCCACGTTGGCGTGGGAGATGAAGACCGTCTCGGGCGGCCGCAGGCGCTTCGCCCGGAGGAAAGGCCGGAGGATCTGTTGATAGGCGTTGAACCGATTCAGCGTCCCGGCGTCGAGCAGATGGGTCTTGCCGTCCGGCGCGTGCAGCAGCGTCATGGCGCCGTGGCCGACGTCCAGCACGTGCAGTCGGCCACCCGGCGGCGGCGCGGCCGGCAGTTGGGTCAGGACGGCGGCCGCCAGGGCCGCCGCCGTCGCGGCCAGCGCCGGCGCCAAGGCCCGGCGATGCCTTCTTACCAGCGCCCACAGCCCCAGCGCCGCGTAGTAAAGGATGACGAACCAGACCGGCACGGCGAACACGTCGAAGCTCAGGCCGGGCAGTCGCCGCAGCATCAGGACGACGTCCTGCATGAGGCCGGCGGCCGCGGCCGCGACCTCCCCCAACCTGGCCGAGGCGTTGGGCAGCAGCCAGCTCAGCCCGGTCGAGAGATAGGCCGGAATCAGCACCATGGCCGTCACCGGCAGCAGCAGCATGGACAGCAGCGGGGCGTAGGGGCTGAAGATGCCGAAGTGATAGGCCACCAGCGGGGCGGCCGCCAGGTACGCCGCCAGCGACAGGCTCACCAGGGCGATCATCCAGTCGGCCGCGCGGTAGGTAAGCCAACGTCGGAGGCGCTGCTCGGGGCGGAAGACCATCAGCCCGCGCCGGCGCTGCCACCGCCCGAACAGCAGCCGGGCGATGGGCTTCCTGAGGATGATAATCCCGCCGACGATGCTGAAGCTCAACTGGAAGCCGGGCTGGAAAAGTTGCAGCGGGTCGGCCACCAGCAGGATCACGGCGGCGGCCGCCAGTGCGTTCACGAGCGCCGGCGCCCTGCCGGAGATCACGGCCAGGCAGAGGGCTCCGGCCATGATGGCGCCGCGCAGCAGGGGGGTTCGCGGCTCGGCCAGGAACAGGTAGACGATGAGCACGGCCAGCACGACGGCCGCGGCCCGGCGCCTGGGCAGCGCCAGCAGCCGGCACAGCCAGTAGACGAACCCCAGGAAGATTCCCAGATGCAGCCCCGAAATGCTGAGAAAGTGGGCAACGCCTGCCTCCATCATGGTGCGATTGAGCGTCTCCAACGCCGGGCCGCGCCGTCCCAGAACCAACGCCTCCACCAGAACGCTCTCCTGCTCCGAGCCCAGGCCGCGAAGGTGCTGCCGGGCCCCCGCCCGCAGCCTGCCCGCAAAGCGCCGCATCGGGCTGCCGCCGCCCGAGCCCAGCCTCTCCGCGCCGTCGGCGCCCGGGACGAACAGCCGCACGTGGATGCCCTTGCGCCGGTCGGCCTGTCTCGCATCGTACTGGCCGGGGTTGCCCGGCGGCCGCGGCCTGGACAGCGTCCCCACCAGCTCCACCTCGTCGCCGGCGGCCAGGCCCCAAACCGGCTCCCCCACGCTCACTCGCACCGTTCCGCTGACGCGGATCCATCCGCCGTTGGCGCGGCGGATCTGGCCGGCCTCCAGCAGAAAGCTGGTTTGCGGCAGCCGCGGTGACGTGCCCCTCAGGGCGCGGGTTTCCGGGTCCGAGACAATCCGGCCGCGGATCGTCGCCAGCACCGGAGCCAGGCCCGAGTACGTCACGATGTGGTCAGGCGGAATCCGCTGGTAGGCCCGGTCCGTCGCGGCCGCCGAGATGCAGATGACCCCCGCGGCGATGGCCGCGGCGCTGAGCTTCTGCAGGTGCGGCCAGAAAAGCGATACCGCCCCCGCTAGGAGCGCCGCGCCGCCGCCGGCCGCCCATATCCCCATCGGCGTGGGCAGGTACCTGCCGATCAGGATGCCCGCCACCATAGCCGCCGCCACCGGCACCAGCGGGGCCCGGCGAATCAGCGCACGAGTGGCCGGCGGCGAGGCGGTGGCGGCTGGTACGGGCGCTGCTGGATTGCCGTCTCGGCCGTCTTTCACGAATGCGGCGCTTCCTGGCAGAAGGTGGTTCACCGTAAAGGTACGGCCGTGGCCGCGGCAGGACAAGGGGATACGAGGCCGGCCGCGCTGGTCGCCGAACATCGCGACTTTCCCACCCCCCGCGGGGATGGCCGGGCGGTCGGTCCCGTACAACCTGGTGAGGAAGGGGGCCGGCGGTTGGCCGGGCCCCCGAACAGTGAAGGAGAAAACCATGAACGTCAGCAGACTGGTTGTGCCCAAGTCGGTGAAGTGGCTTCTGGCAACGATTCTGGTCCTCGCCGCCGGCGTGCTGCTGGGCGGATGCGACAAACGCGGGGTAATCGTCCTGCATGAGCCCCGGCTGCATGCGCCCGCCCGCCCAGGCCCCGTCGTGGTGGTGGAGCGGGCCCCGCAGCCCACCGTGGTGGTGCAGCGGGCCCCGCAGCCCACCGTGGTGGTGCAGCGGGCCCCGCCGACCGAGATAGGAATGGCCGGCAGAGGCAGGAGGCCCGCCGTGAGCAACCGCGCCAGACAGACAGCCGTAATTCGGATCGCCGTCAGGACGGTCGGCCCCGGCCAGGCGGTCGCTGAGGCCGTGCCGGTGGCCGTCGCGCAGGCACCGTCGCTCACGCGGCCGCGCGGGCTTGCCCGGCTCTGGGTCAGTCTCCGTGAAGTCCGTCGTGGACACCGTCGAGGCTGATCCAGGCCGGGCCGCCCGGCAGCCCGGCGCCCGGCGCCCGGCGCCCGGCGCGTCGCCCATGACCCAGCAGATGGTCTTGCTCCCTGCCTTACGCACGAATGGGCAGCGGAAGGACCCTCAGCAGAATGTCGTCGATCTCCAGATCCAGGGACCCCGAAGGGCTCGGCTGGCCGCGCACGCTTGTCGTCAGGACCGCAGCGGGCGCGCCGGCCGGCTCCGACTTAGCCGTTGTCTCAACGGCGCCGGGTGCGACCGGTACAGACAGATCACCGGCAGGCTGCTCGGCATCCGCCAGGGCTGTCACCTGCGGCGTGGCTACCGTGGTCTGCGCGGAAGCCCCTGCAGCCTGCATCCCTGCCGGTGCACCCGCAGTCTGGGCCATCGGCATGGGCGGCGGGGGTGTGGGGATCGCCCCGACGTAATACGGCCGCATCATCTCGTGGTCCTCGTGGGACAGGATGTGGCAGTGCCAGACGTACTTGCCCTCGAGGTCGAACTTGGCGATGATCCGCGTGACCTCGCCGGGGTTCATCTGGACGGTGTCCTTCCAGCCGGCCTCATTGAGGTCCGGGCCCTTGGGCTGGCCCAGCAGCTTGATGTTCGTCAGGGCGCCCGTGACCGGGTCCTGGGTGGCGCGGAACTTCTGGCGGCTGACGACCTGGAACGCCACCAGGTGCAGGTGGATGGGGTGGGCGTCCATGGTGGTGTTGTAGATCTCCCAGACCTCCACGTCGTTGAGCATCGGGTTCTCGGTGATGGGCGCCTCCCACATCAGCGCGCCCTGGGCGGTGGTGCCCAGCATCGGCTGAAGCCGGCCGTACGGGTCGATCGCCTCGAACAGCAGCAGTTGCCGGGTGGCCCCGGTCTGCACCAGCGGGACGATCGGCGCCGCCCGGAGGGTGGCCGGCACGACGCTGGTGTCGGGTCCGGCCAGCGGCTTGACCACGCGGAAGGCCATGATCTGCCCCTCCGTCTTGGGATTGGCCGTCGTGCCCTTGGGGTACGGAGAGCGGGCGGTGTTCTTGATCACGATGGTCTGTCCGGCGAAGGCTGAGAAGTCCAGCACCACGTCCGCCCGCTCGCCCGGACCGATCACCAGGTGCGTCAGGGTCACCGGGGCGTTCAGCAGCCCGTCGTCGCTGCCGATCTGGATGAAGCTCTGACCGCTGGACAGGTGCATGTCATAGAATCGCGAGTCGGAGCCGTTCAGCAGGCGGAAGCGGTACTTCCGCGGCTCGACGTCCAGGAAAGGCCAGGCCTTGCCGTTGACCAGGATCACGTTGCCGAAGAACTCCGGCAGGACGCTGGGGTCCGGCTGCCCGGGGGCCATGGGCATGGAGGGGTAGTACAGTTCGCCGGTGTCCTGGAACATCCGGTCCTGGATGACGATGGGGATCTCGTACTCACCGCTGGGCAGGTTCAGGCCGCTTTCCCAGCCGTCGCGGATGAGGTAGAAGCCCGCCAGCCCGGCGTAGACGTTCAGCCGCGTGATGCCCAGGGCGTGGTCGTGATACCACAGCGTGGCGGCCTCCTGGTCGTTCTGGAAATAGTAGGTCTCCTTCACCCAGTCCATGCCCACCTGGGCGAAGTCCGGCGTGAACCACTGGTCGGGCAGGCCGTCGCTGGCTGACTCGGTGTGCCCGCCGTGCAGGTGGGCCACGAGCGGCACCCCGGAATCGGGCCAACCCGCCGGATCGGCCCAGTGGATGGTGGTGTCCACCGGCAACAGGTGCGGCAGGGGGTTGCCGCCGGCGTCCACCAGGTCGTTGGTCCAGTGGACGGTGATTGGCGTGCCCGTGACGACCTCGAACGTCGCCCCGGGGTAGGAGCCGTTGTAGCCCCAGACCGTCGTCATCAGCGGCAGGCCGGTGATCGGGTCCACAATGCCCAGGTCCTGCTGGAATTGCGTGACCGACACCTCGTAGTCGGTGCCGCCGGGCGTGGTAGGCTGCATGATGCCCGGTATGGGAAGCGGGTTGACAAAAAGGGGCTGGGTCAGCGGGTCGAGAACGGCCAAAAGCACCCGGGGCTCCAAAGCCTCCAGTTCAGGCCGGACCAGCACACACACCTCATCTTCGTTGCATCCCCGTGCCGACATGATTTTGTCTCCTTAATCTTATAAGCGGGCAATTCTAGGCGCCGAAAACCGTGGAAACGGCCGGTTTTTGACCAGGGTTGGGAAGCTGCTCCACCTCTCACTGTGCAAGCTTCATTATTAGCAATACATGAGAGAAGCTGAGCGTCTCACCATCAGCCGAATTTTGCCCAGAGTTTTTTCTCTCATGTGCTGAAGGGCTGCCAGGCCCGCCCCCCGGCGTGGCAGGTGCCTGGGCGAGTTCGAACCCGTGGTACAATGCTCGCCCGAGTAGGCGCCGCGTACCCGCATTGGGCGCGGCTGGTAGTGTGCCCGCCGGCCGGGCAGGAAGGCGACCCCCTGGAAGGAGCAACGGCAATGACCGGCGATGCCAAGGTGACGTTTGCCCATGAGATCATTGACTCCCGCGGTCCCCAAGATCCCCACGCCAAGACGGCCGGGGACATCACGGGCAGCGGCGTGGCCGATGTCGTCGCGGCCAGCAGCGCCGGCGGGCCGCTGGTGTGGTATGAGTCCCCGACCTGGCAGCGGCACGTCATCGCCGAGTCCGGCCGGTGGAGCTGCGACGCCAAGCTGCTCGACATGGACGGCGACGGCGACGTGGACCTGCTGATCTCCGAGTGGTACGGACTCAACCGCCTGGAGTGGTACGAGAACCCGCTGCCGGAGGGCGACCCACGGGTGGACCCATGGAAGCGGCACGTCATGGGCAGCCCGCGCGCCCACGACATCCGGGCCGGCGACGCGGACGGGGACGGCTCGAGCGAGATCCTGACGCGGCAGCAGGGAGCCGCGGGGGACCGGATCATCCTGTGGAAGCGGACGGCGGCGGACACCTGGGTCCAGCGCGAGCTTGCCTGCCCGGCCGGCGAGGGCCTGACCCTGTCGGACCTGACGGGCAATGGCCGGCTGGACGTCGTCATCGGCGGCCGCTGGTACGAGGCCCCC
>LJUF01000315.1 GCA_001303665.1 Phycisphaerae bacterium SM23_33
TCTCCAGCGGGTCCTCATTGAGGTTGTACAGCTCGTGCTCGCCGGCTGGCGAGCAGTTGAACTTCCAGCCGTCGGCCGTGACGACGCTGCGGACGGGATCCTGCACGGCGTCGAGGAACTGCTGCCGGGTGGCGATCCCGGCCAGATACTCGGGGTACTCCTGGTCGCTGAGGAAGCGCTTGATCCCGCTGTCCGGGCCGTTCCATTCGATGAAGACGTCCTTCCGCTGCGACTGGCCGGCTCCGGCCAGCAGCGGCTTCAGGCTCCTGCCCTGAAGATGAGAGGGAACCTTTTGTCCCATCAGCTCCAGCAGCGTGGGCAGGAGGTCGATCTGGCTGACGGGGCGGCGGAAGCGGCGGCCGGCTGTCTGGCCGGGCAGGCGCACCAGCAGGGGGACGCGGACGGCCTCCTCGAACATGAGGCACTTCGCCACCAGGCCGTGGCTGCCCATCATGTCGCCGTGGTCGGAGGTGTACACGATGACGGTGTTGTCCCAGAGGCCGGCCTCGGCCAGGGCGTCCAGGATCTCCCCGACGCAGTTGTCCACCAGGCTGCACAGCCCCCAGTAGTTGGCGATGACCCTGCGCCACTCGGCCTGGGACCGCAACGGCAGGCCGCTGATGCCCTTCTCGCGATAGTGCCTGTGCAGCAGGCGGGCCTTGAGCGGCTGGTCTTCGCCCGGGGCGGCGCGGAAGTTGGGCGGCAGCGGCACCTCGGCCGGGTCGTACTGGCCGTCGCGCGGCCCGAAGAAGGGCATGTGCGGCTCGAGGAAGTTGACGAACAGGACGAACGGGCGGCCGGCGTTCTCGCGGATGAACCGCCCGGCCGAGCTGGCCAGGAAGGCCGGCTTGCTGAATTGCTCGTCGAAGCGGGCGGTCTCGCCTCGGCGGAAGAGGTCGCCGTCGGCCGGGGCGAAGCCGCTTTCGATCAGGAAATGATGGTAGTCGCTGCGTCGGCCGCGGTCGCGGCCGGGGGAGTAATGCCGGATGTACATGTCCTCGACGCTGACCCATTTTTCGAAGCCGTGCTGGGCGAAGATCTCATCGCCCAGGTGCCACTTGCCGTGATAGCCGCTGACGTATTGGCCGGGGGTGAGCATCTCCGGCAGGCAGGGCACGTCGGCGGGCAGGGGCACGTTGTTGGCCAGGCAGCCGCTGGTGTGGGGGTACAGCCCGGTCAGCAGGGTCGCCCGCGAGGGGGTGCAGACCGGCTGGGTGACGTAGGCCCTTTCGAAGACCGTGCTCGTGGCCGCCAGGCGGTCGAGGTTGGGCGTGTGAATCTCCCCGTTGCCGTAGGCGCCCAGGGTGTCGTATCGCTGCTCGTCGGTGAATAGAAACAGCAGATTCGGCGCGCTCATGCTCTTCCCGGCGATTCACTTTGGGTAAGGGGCACCGGGAGGTATGGTATCGCCCGGGGCGGGCGTGTCAATTGCGTCCGGTTCAGAACCGGCCGTAATGGTAGACCTCGTCGTACATGGCGAGGATGTTTTCGACGGGGGTGTTGGCCTGGATGTTGTGGCAGGGGGCCAGGACGTAGCCGGTGCGGTCGGACGCCAGCACGTCGATGAGGCGGCGGACCTCGGCCCGGACGTCCTGTTCGCGGCCGAACGGCAGCGTCCGCTGGTTGTCCATCCCGCCGTGGAAGCACAGCCGCTTTCCGAAGTCGCGCTTCAGGCCTTCAATCTCCATCCCCGGGCAGCGCCACTGGATGGGGTTGAGGATGTCGATGCCCATCTCCACCAGGTCGGGGATGAACTGCCGGATGGCCCCGTCGTCGTGATGGAAGACCTTGATGCCGAACTCGTGGGCCAGGTCAATGAAGCGCTGCAGGTGCGGCCGGTAGAACTCCCGGAAGACCCGCAGGCTCATGAGCGGCCCGGTCTGCATGCCGTAGTCGTCGGTCACCTGGGCGGCGTCGATGAGGCCCTCGCAGGCCTGGAACATCCGCCGGTGGTGCTCATAGAAGAAATCGCACAGCCGGCCCAGCAGGTGGCGGGTGAGCTCGGGCTCGACCAGCGGGTCCATCAGGGCCGTTTCCAGCCCGCGCAGGTAGATGTGGTAGGTGAACGGGGCCATGTAGCCGCACTGGACGGCGTGGGTCTGCCGCAGCCGCTCGGCAGCGGGGCGCATCTGGGAGTAGTCGAACCAGTCCGCCCTGACCCAGTGGCACTTTTCCAGGTCGTCGATGGTGCGGGCCTCGGCCATGGGGTTGGCGAACATTTCCCAGTACTCGCCGGTTGAGTAGCGGATCCTGCGTCGGCGGGTGTGCCAGATGTCGATGGTCTGGTCCTGGCCGACTTCGGGCAGGGCCGGGCCGACGTACCTGGGCCCCACGCCGGGGATGCCGTCGATGTGCAGGGCGGCGGCCACGTCGGCGCCCTGGCCGAAGTGGTCCTGAAGCTTCTGGCGGACCTCGGGCACGGCCCAGATGTCGGTGGGGATGCGGTCGGGCACCTGGTGGTTGATGACGGCCAGCATCCGCTCTCGGGAGTTCACACATCGTCTCCTGTGCGGCCGTCCCCGCCGCGGCCGTCCCTCACTTCAGCAGGGCGACAATCTCACCGGCCAAGGCCCGCTTGCTTCGCCGGCCCCATTCCAGCACCACGCCGTCGCGGGAGAGGATGCACGCCTCCGACTCATCGGCGCCCATGGCCGCGGGCGGGTTGAGCACCACGTAATCGCAGTTCTTGGCCAGCATCTCGTCGTACGCCTTCTGCTCGTCGGCCGTGTCTTCGACGGCAAAGCCCACGACGACCTGCCGCGGCCGCTTCCGCCCGCCCAGCCGGGCCAGCACGTCTTCGGTGGGGGCCAGGGTCACCTGGAAGGGCGCCGCCGAGCGGGGGATCTTCGTGGCCGAGGGGCTCCGGACGGTGAAGTCTCCCACGGCCGCGGTCATGACCAGGGCGTCGCAGGAATCGAAGCGCCGCTCGAGGGCCTGCTGGAGCTGCTTGACGGTCGTGATCCGCACCACCTCGACGCCGGCCGGCACCTCCAGCGCCACCGGGCCCGTGATGAGCGTCACCTCGTGGCCGGCGGCGGCCGCGGCAGCGGCGCAGGCATAGCCCATCTTCCCGCTGGAGGCGTTGGTGATGAACCGCACCGTGTCGATGTATTCCCGGGTGGGCCCGGCGGTGACAATGACCTTCATGGGCGTAAGCCTAGCCGGCGGCTGGGGGCCAGTAAACCGCAAAAGCCTGTGGCGCGGCCTTGCGGCGGGGATGAAGGTGTCGACGGCCGGCGGGGTGGGGGCGGCCCGCGTGCGGGGAAGCTGGCCGCCTTACTTCTTTGCCTTGGGCGACTTCCTGCGGAGGAGTTCGGCGGCGGCGGCCAGGATTTCTTGGGCCAGGTTCTCCTGGGTGGCGGGGGCCTCCCACATGCGGGTGTTCATGGCCGGGGCAATGAGGATCTCGCACTCCCCGTGCGCCGACAGGGCCAGGGCCGAGACCAGCTCGTCGGCGATGCCGGCGGCCATCTTGGCCATGATGTTGGCCGTGGCCGGGGCCACGATCATCAGGTCCGCCCGCCCGGTCAGTGAGAGGTGATGGGCCTCGTAGCTCTCGGTGGATTGCCACATGGAGACGTAGGCCTGCCGGCCGGAGAGGGTCTGGAAGGTCAGCGGGGCCACGAAGCGGCCGGCGGATTCGGTCATGGCCACGGTGACGCCGGCGCCAGCCTGGACGAGCTTGCTGGTGAGCTCGGCGGCCTTGTAGCAGGCGATGCCGCCGGTGACGCACAGCAGCACCTCGTAGCCTTGCAGTGACGGTCTTTCTCCGGCCATGGGCCGCTCCCGATGGCTAGCTGACCTCCTGGGGCAGGCGGATGATCTCCTCCGGCTTGGGGATGTCGGAGTTGTCGTAGTCGATGCCGATTTTGCCCTCGAGGATCTCCTGAATGACCACTTCCATGTCGCTCATGCCGGACTTGCGTTCGACCAGCGGGCGGGCGCCTTCCAGCAGCTCGCCCCAGCGCTTCTGGATGAGGGCGGCCAGCTTGAACCGCCCGCCGACCTTGTACACCAGATCGTTGCTCTTGAGTGCCTCGATCATATTGGGTTCTGCTCCCGGGTGAGGATTTCGACGACCTGCTGGACGGCCCGATTCAGCTCGTCGTTGATCACTATATGAGTATACACGCCGCTGGCTTTGGCGGCTCGATTTTCTTGCTGGGCGGTCTGGAGCCGCCGCCGCAGCGCCTCGGGCGACTCCGTTCCCCTGCCGGTGAGACGGCGCCTGAGCTCGGCGTCGCCGGGCGGGCGGACCCACACGAAGGCGGCCTGGGGCATCTTCCGGTGCACCTGGCGGCCGCCCTGCACGTCGATTTGGAGGATGACGGTCCTGCCGGCCGCCAGGGCCTGGAGGACGGGCTCGGCCGGCGTGCCGTAGTACTGTCCGAAGACCTCGGCCCACTCCAGCAACTGGCCGTCGGCGATCATCTTTTCGAAGGTCGGCCGGTCCACGAAGCGGTAATCGCTCCCGTCCACCTCGCCCGGCCGCGGCGGGCGGGTGGTGACCGAGACGCTGAAGAACGCATCGGTGCGGGCGAGGACCTCGCGGACGATGCTGCTCTTGCCGGCCCCGGAGGGCCCGGAGATCACAACCAGTTTTCCTGTCCTGCTCAACTCGATCGAGTACCGTATGGAAAGGGACCGCCAGGCCGCGGCAGCTGCCGGCGAAGCCGCCCACGGGGGCCTCACTCGACGTTCTGCACCTGCTCCTTGATGCGGTCGACGGCGGTCTTGATCTCGACGACGTTGCGGGCGGTGAGGCCGTCGCCGGCCTTGGCGGCGATGGTGTTGGCCTCGCGGAGCATCTCCTGGGCGATGAAGTCGAGCTTTCGCCCGGCCTGCTCTTCTTTTTCCAGGGCGGCGCGGAACTGCTGCACGTGCCCCGTCAGCCGGGACAGCTCCTCGGCAATGTCGCAGCGCTCGGCGAAGACCGCCACCTCCCTGGCCAAGTCCTGCTGGTCGATCTTCAGGTTGGCTGCGGCGGTCAGCTCCTCCACCCGGCGCTTCAGCCGCTGGTGGTACGCCTTCACGATGTCGCCAGCCCGGTGGGCGATCTCGCCCGCGTGCCGCTCGATCACCTCGCAGTGGGCCAGCAGGTCCTTGGCGATGACCCGCCCCTCGACGGCTCGCATGCCGGTGAGGGCGTCGAGGGCCTGACCGATCAGCTTCATCAGCTCGGGGGCGGCGGTCTCCAGCAGCTCGTCCGACTCCGGCGGGGTGCACACGCCCGGCAGTTGCAGCAGCGAGGCCATGTCCAGGGCCAGCTCGATGTCGGCCTGGTCAGGGCGGATGGTTTCGAGCTGCTCGATGTACCGCTCCATGGCGGCCACGTTCACCTGGTAGGCCGTCTCCGCCGAGTCGCTCCTCATCCTCAGGCAGAAATGGATGCTGCCCCGGTGCAGCCGCTGGCGAAGGACCTGGTCAATGTCCGATTCCAGGAAGGACCAGACTTCGGGCAGGCGGATGGAGGCCTTGAAGTACCGGCTGTTGACGGAGCGGATCTCGACGACGTACTGGACGCCGTTGATCTGCGTCCGCGCCTGCCCGAAGCCTGTCATGGACCGCGCCATGTTCTTTCTCCTAGGGTGCAGGGGCCGTTTCGGTGGCCGGTGCCGTGCGGGTCGTGGGTGCGGTGGCGGTGGCGGGCGCCTTGACCTGGGAGGGGTGCGGATACCAGCCGATGGCGATCTGGCTGTCAAGCATCCCGCGGCGGAAGGCCTTGGCCTTGATCGTCTGGCCGGGGCGGATGGGGACGCTGACGTCGTCGTACAGCAGGGAGGCCTTGGAGGGCTCGCTGCCGTCGAGGGTGTAGTAGACCTCGGCCTTGGGGTCGTGCTGGATGAGGACGCGAATCGTCTCGGTGATCGGGCCCTGCCGGGGGGAGAAGGTCGGCGTGGGCACGAGGGAGGGCGGGGGGACGAAGTATTTGGTGGCGATGACCGCCAGCACCAGGAAGACCGCCACCAGG
>LJUF01000051.1 GCA_001303665.1 Phycisphaerae bacterium SM23_33
TAGGCGGCGGCCGCCGCTTCCGAGGCGCGGAACGAGCGCACCGGCCAGTAGCCGAAGGCGTCGGTTAGGCGGATCTCGGCGTGCAGCAGGCATTCGGCGGGCCGGCCCACCTGGGGGAAGGCGGCGTTGTCGCGGCGGCACTCCTCGCTGACGGCCAGCAGGTTACCGCGCTTGGCCGGCCCCACCAGGCAGCTGCCCCCGCCGCCGTTGACGCGAAGGTAGAACGCGTGCATGGTGGCGGTCTGCCGCTTCGCCCCGGACTCGAAGGCGTCCACCGTCCCCGAAACCTTCCCCCCGTTGCAGGGGTGGATCACCAGCCGGGCGCCGAACATGATCGGCAGCGTCCACACCTCCGGGTACCGCCCGTCGTGGCAGATGTGCATGCACACGGGCGCGGCGTCGACCTCGAACTCGTGCAGCCGGTAGCCGTGCCAGAAATCGCTCTCGCAGGAGTGGATCTTGGCGCCGGTGAGCACGACGTCGCCGTCCGGGTCGTACACCCGCGAGACGTTGTATCGCGTCTGTTTCCCCCGGCGGCCGGGGGCCGCCTGCCAGACCGGCAGACCCGCCACCAGGTAGGGCGCGTGCTTGAGCAGCCGGATGAAGCGGCGGAGCTGTGCCTCGGCCTGGGCGACGCGGCGGCTGCGGTGCGTGACCGGCCTGGTGGGGAACAGGCCGGTCAGCGAGGTTTCGGGCGTGACCAGCAGCCGCACGCCGGCGTCGGCCGCGGCCCGCAGCCCGCGGCGGATGGATTCGAGGTTGCCGGGGAGGTCCGGCCGGTTGAGCATCTGCCAGCCGCCGACGTGCAGGCTCTCCGGCAGGCCGGAGGGCTCGCCGCGGTGGACGAACCGCCGCAGCAGCACGCGTGCGGACGAGACGGTCACGCGAACGCCCATCTCCGGCAGCACGTTGAGCCCGGCCGCCTCCAGCGCCGTCCGCCCGTCCAGCCGCACCCGGGCGTTGGCGGTCCTGACCAGCCCGCCGGCATCTGCCGTCTTGTCGATCCGCAGCGTGTGCGTGCCCTTGCGTTCCAGCGTCAGCGGCGCGGCCGCCGCCGGTTGGGGGCGGTTCCACTCGCTGGTGAAGATGGCGACTCGGCGGCGCTTCAGGTCCAGCGTGACCTTCAGGTGCTCCATCCCGCCGGCAAAGGCCAGGCCCACCGCCCCGCCGGCGGCCTGGAGCAGATCGAAACGCAGCTCAATGCTGTCGCCGTTGCGGGTGTGCACGCCGGGGCCGTCGATCCTGACGTGCTTGCCGCGGCCGGCCGTAACCAGCCCGCCGGCCCGGCTCAACTCGACGGCGCCTTCCTTGGGGCCCGGCCAGCGCCAGCCGCCCGCCCGCCCGCGAAAGTTCATGCTGCTGAGGATCACACGCCCCATTGCCGACAAGCCCCTTCCGCTCAGTCAAGGTCTTTGACTCCAGCCGGTCATGTTATGAAATGCCGCGCGCCATGCCATGAAAATCGGCCGGCGGGAAGCCCCGGAGAAGATGCCCGCGTTGCCCTTCGGTCTGCGCGGTCGGCCGGTCGGCGCGTGGCCGCGGCGCCGATGGTGTGTTACCATGCCGCCCCTGCGGCGGGCTCACCGCCGGAGCCGGCCGCGGGCCGGATCGGGAAGCCCAGCATAAGTGACAGTACGAGCGGTCATTCTGGGCCTCGTCGTGGCCGTGGGGCTGGCCACCTACGGCTCCATCTGCGACCTGTGGACGCAGTACGCCGGCATCGGCGGGGACCTGGTGCCCAACTACGCCTTCGGGCTGGTGCTGATCGGGCTGCTGCTGGTCAACCCGTTTCTGCGGCTGGTCCGCCTCGGCCGGTTCAAGTCCGCCGAGTGGGTGGTGATCCTTTCGATGGCCTTCATGGGCAGCGTCATCGCCGGCTCGGGGCTGATGTGGACCTTCCCCCACCCCATCATCGTCCCCATCCGTGCCCAGGCCGAAAACCCCGGCTGGAAGGCCAAGGACCTGCTCGGGTACGTCCCCGACGTCATGCTGGTCGACGCCAAGCCCACGCCGGAGGACCCCCTGCCGGACGCGGTGAAGGACTTCTTGAAGGGCAAGGCCCGCCGGGGGCGGGTGATCGGGCTGGGCGAGGTGCCCTGGCGGGCCTGGGGGCCCACCCTGAGCTTCTGGTTCGCCGTGCTGGGGCTGACCTTCGTGGCCGGGCTGTGCGCGGTGGTGGTGGTGCACCGCCAGTGGAGCCGGCGCGAACATCTGCCCTACCCCATCGTGACCTTCGCCAACGTGCTCATCGAGGACCCGGGCCCGGGCCTGTTCGGCCCCGTCTTCCGCCAGAAGGTCTTCTGGCTGGGCTTTGCCTTGTCCTTTGTCATCCTCACGATCAACGGCGTGCACAAGTGGTACCCGGGCTTCCCGGCCGTCGCTACGGGGATCAACTTCAACCCCTTTCGGGAGGTGGAGGTCGTCAAGCCCCTGATCAAGGTGCCGCTGTACGGCAGGAACATCCTGAACGTGCAGTTCTTCTTCGCCGCCGTGGGGCTGGCGTACTTCGTCAGCTCGGAGGTGTCGTTCTCGCTGGGCATCAGCGGCTGGCTGTTCGCGTTGTGCGCCGCCCCGCTGGTCGCCCGCGGCGTGGACATGTCCAGCGCCACCTTTGCCGGCGGGCTGCCCCTGTACATGTACTTCGGGGCGTACCTGGGCATGGGCATCATGGTGATGTACCTGGGCCGGCGGTTCTACTGGTCCGTGTTGAAGCGGTCGCTCTTCCTGCCCGACAGCCGGGCCGGCGTCTCGGCGACCGAGGCATGGGCGGCGCGGGTCGGCATCGCCGCCTGCATCCTGCTGGTGGTGCTGCTGTGCAGGATCGGGCTGCACCCGGCGCTGGCGGTCGCCTTCGTGCTGATGATCGGCCTGCTGTTCATGATGGTGGGGCGGGTGCACGTGGCCACCGGACTGTTCATCATCCAGCAGATGTGGCACCCGGTGGACATCCTGGTGGGCATCTTCGGGGCCGCCGCCCTCGGCCCGCATGCCCTGATCATCCTGGCCCTGCTGTGCATCGTGGTCACCATCGACACCCGCATCGCCGTGGTGCCCCTGGCCCTGAACGTCCTGCGCCTGGGTGACCTCCAGAACGCCAGGGCGGGCAGGCTCGTCGGCTGGATGGCCGTGGCCGTCATCGCCGCCATGATCGTGGCCGTCGCCGCCACCGTCTGGATGCAGTACAGCTTCGGCGTGGAGGGCATGGACAGCGACAACACCCGCTGGGCGCAGGTGGTGGCCAAGTTCCCCTTCAACATGCTCAACGGCCAGATCGACAAGCTCACCGAGGCCCAACTGGAGGCCGCCTCCCGCCCGCTGACGCTGTCGCGGCTGCTTCAGGCCAGGCCGACCAGGCACTTCTTCACCGCCGCCGGGATCGGGCTGTTCCTGGTGCTGGGCTGCAGCTACCTGAGGCTGCGCTTCCCCCGCTGGCCGCTGCACCCGGTGATGTTCCTGGTCTGGGGAACCCCCTGGATGGTCGAATACGCCCCCTGCTTCCTGATGGCCTGGCTGATCAAAAGCCTGGTGCTGAAGTACGGCGGGCGCAGAACCTACCAGAACTCGCGGACGTTCTTCGTGGGGCTGATCGTCGGCGAGGTCGCCGCCGCCATGGTCTGGGTGGCCGTCCCCGTGCTGTATTACATCGGCACCGGAACTTTCGGGGAATCGTACAGTGTCCGGCCATAGCCGGCGGCCGGGCCGTCACGTCCTGAAATGACCGCGATATCTCTCCAGGGCCGTGCAGATGGCCTCGATGTTGGCCAGGGGCACGTCCGGGCCGCACTCGGCCTTCAGCCACAGCCCGCCGGCCGGCGAGCCGAGCGTTTCCACGGCCTGGCGGACGTGGGCGTCGATGTCGCCCGGCGTGCAGAAGGGGAACATCTGCCGGTCCAGGTCCAGGTCCACGCAGACCTTGCCCTTGCAGACGCGGGCGAGGTTGTCCAGCCCGTTGGCGCGGACCTGGGGGTTGATGACGTTCACCCCGCACTCGATGAGGTCGCCGATGATCTCCCAGAAGTGGCCGTCGGAGTGCATGTACACCCAGTGGCCGGCCCGGCGGGCGCGGCCGTAGAGCGCGGCGTAGCAGGGCTTGAGGTACCTGCGCCATTTCTCGGGACCGATGGGCAGCAACGTCTGCATGCCCAGGTCGTCGCCGAAGTGGATGATCTCGGGGGCGGTCCTGCCGGCCAGCAGCCTCTCCACCTGCCGCAGGTTGTACTCCAGCACGATGTCGATGAGCATCTGGAGTTCCGGCGGCTCTTCGGCGAAGTCCACCATCATCTCCTCGAAGCCCCGCAGGTCCAGCAGCCTCAGATACATGAAGCCGTGCGGCAGGCCGATGTCCTCGCCGGGCGGCTTCAGCGTGCGGACGGCTTCGCGCGTGGGAACGGGGTGGCCGGTGACGATCGCCTCCATGCCGGCGCGGATGTTGCTCCAGACGCAGCCCCAGGCGTCAACGTGCCGGCCCTGCCGGTACGTCGCCTGCCGCACCGCGTCGTAGTCGCGGCGCTGCGGCTGGCCTTGGCCGAAGATGACCGGGTGCCGCTTCACCAGGGCGTCCAGCCGCTCGCGGTGCTTCATCCACGTGGCCGGCAGCAGGCCGATGGAGATGGGGATGTATTCCGGGTGCTCGAATTTCATGGCCTTGAGGCGGTCTTCATCGGCACCCATGATGGAGTTCCTTCCCGCGGCGCGGAAGCGGTAAGCTAGCACGCCGCCACGCACCCGGCAAGACGCCCGCGGAGCGAATCCGGGGGCGCTCATTGTGCCGGTGGGATGTTTGATTTATGGTGGGGCTTTGCCGCCGAGTGAGCCTCGGCCGTCCAGTGAGCTTCCGGAACCGCCTGATGAGTGAGCCGGCACGTCCATCGCTTTCGATCGTGATCGCGGCCTACAACGAGCGCGGCCGCCTTGGCCGGTCGCTGGAACAGATCCGCGACTACGCCGCCGGCCGTGAGCCCGTGGAGGTCATCGTGGTGGACGACGGCAGCGCGGACGGCACCAGCGAGGTGGTGAAGGGGTTTGACCCGGGCGGGCTGCGCCTGCGGCTGCTGCGAAACCCGACCAACATGGGCAAGGGCTACAGCGTCCGGCGGGGGATGCGGCAGGCCGCCGGTGAGGCCCTGCTGATGACCGACGCCGACCTGTCCGCCCCCATCGCCGAGGCCGACAAGCTGCTGGCCGCCCTGGAGGAAGGCTTCGACGTGGCGATCGGCTCGCGGCACGTGCCCGGCTCGGCGGTCAGCGGCCGGTCGCTGCGCCGCCGGCTGATGGCGTGGGCCTTCCGCCTCGTCCGCCGCTGCGTCCTGCTGGGCGACCTCCGCGACACCCAGTGCGGGTTCAAGCTCTTCCGCCGCCCGGCCGGGCAGGAGATCTTCGCCCGCCAGACCGAGCGCGGGTTCATCTTCGACTGCGAAATCCTGGCCCTGGCCGGGAAACTGGGGTATCGCATCAAGGAGGTGGGCGTGGTGTGGCGCGAGGATCCGGACAGCCGGCTGCGGCCGGTGCGCGACTCGATCCGGATGCTCATCCGCCTGTTTCGGATTCGGCGCCGGCTCAAAAGAATGTCCCCCGTGTAGTTCACGATCTGGAAAGGTATTTGCGATGTCCGATGCCTTGACGTACGACTCCGGCAGCATCACCCCCGGCGGCCAGCGGCCGAACATCCTCATGCTCTTCTCCGACGAGCACAACGCCTTCTTCTCCGGCTTCATGGGCCACCCGATCGTCCAGACGCCCAACCTGGACCGGCTGGCGGGAGAGGGCGTGACCTTCGAGAACGCCTACTGCAACTCGCCCCTGTGCTCGCCCAGCCGGCAGTCGTTCATGGCCGGGCTGCACTGCCACCGCATCGACATGTGGAACAACACCGCCGCCATGCCCGAAGACACCGTCACCTGGGCCCACATGCTCTCGGCGGCCGGGTACGAAACCTCGCTGCTGGGCAAGATGCACTTCAACGGCTACCAGAAGATGTACGGCTTCGACCGCCGGCCGGTGCTGGAGGGAAACGACGCCGGGGAACACTTCTATTCCTGGGGGCTGCGCACCAGCCACGAGTGGCGAGACCCGCTGCCGTATCTGAGCGGCCCGGGGGGCATGCGGAAAGGGCTCATGAAGGCCGGCCCCGACACGCCGCAGCGGCGGCCGGTGTTCCGCAAGGACATGGAGGTGGCGGAGGGCACCCTCAAGGAGCTGCGGACCAAGGCCGCCGACAAGTCCGGCCAACCCTGGGCGATGTGCGCCAGCTTCGTCCTGCCCCACCCGCCCTGGAAGGCGCGGGCCGACATCCTCCAGCGCTATCGCGGCCAGGGGGATCTTCCGTTCAACAAGGAGGGGGGCGGACGAGATACCTGCGATCGGTACCTCCAGCATTTCTTCGGCAACCTCATGGACCTGCCCGACGACGCCGTCCGCAGCGCCCGCGAGGTTTACTTCGCCCTCATCACCGAGCTGGACGAGCACTGCGGCCGCATCCTGGACTGCCTGGAGCAGACCCGCCTGGCCGAGAACACCGTGGTGTTCTACTTCAGCGACCACGGCGAGATGGCCGGCGAGCACGGCCTGTGGGCCAAGTGCACGCTGCTGGAAAGCTCCGCCCGGGTGCCGCTGGTGGCCCGCTGGCCGGGGCATTTCGGCGAGGGCGCCCGCGTGGGCACGCCCGTCTCGCTGGTGGACCTGTTCCCCACCTTCCTCGACATCGCCGCCGCCAGGCTGCCCGAGCCCCTGTACACCGACGGCCATTCCCTGATCCCGCTGCTGACCGGCCGGCCGGAGGAATTCGAAGGCGGCGAGGTCTTCTGCGAGTTCGAGGGCGAGGGCTGGAACCACCCGCGGGCCTTCCTCCGCCGCGGCAAGTACAAGTACGTGTACAACCACACGGCCGAATCGAGGCTGTACGACCTGGAAGCCGACCCGCACGAGATGAGCGACCTGTCCGGGCGGGCGGAGCTCGCCCAGGTCGAAGCGGAGCTGCGGAAGAAGCTGCTGGCCGGCTGGGACCCCGAGGACATCGAGCGGCGCGTCCTGCTGGCCCAGGCCCGGCGAAAGATCGCCCGCTGCAAGAACGTCTGCAAGGACCTGGGGTGGTAAATTGCCAGTTTCCAATTTCCAATTGCCGATGGGTTGAGCGGCCATGCGCGGCGTTCGCGAACTGTTGAGTTGCTTCCAGCGAGGTCGTCTGGTGCGCCCCTCTGCCGGGGTGCTGAATTTCGTGGATCTGGTCCGGGCCGTGCTTCACCTGGCCGGCGCGGAGGGCATTGAGCTCGGCCGGGGAGCGGGGGAATTGGCGGCCGGCATCGGCCCGGCCGAGCACTACGTCCTCATCCTGATCGACGGGATGGGCATGGACCTGCTGGCCCGCCTGCCGGCCGAAGGCTTCCTCCGCAGCCATCTCACCGGACAGCTCCAGTCGGTATTCCCATCCACGACGGCCACCGCGCTGACCGCGCTGGCCACGGCCCAGTGGCCCTGCGCCCACGGCGTGCCGGGCTGGTGGACGTACCTGGAGCGGTTCCACGTCAGCGCCACCACGCTGCCCTTTGTGGAGCGCTTCACCGGCCGGCCGCTGGATCGGTTCGGCGTGCGGGCCGAAGACCTCTACCCCGTCCCCAGCCTCTGGTCGGGTCTGAAGCACGCGCCGGTGAGCGTCGTGCCCGCCCGGATCGCCGACAGCGTCTTCAACCGCTATGCCTCCGGCCGGACGCCCCAGGCCGGCTACGCCGCAATCTCCGAGGCGATCGCCGCCATCCGCGACCGCCTCACGCAGGCCGCCCAGCCCACGCTCACCTACCTGTACCTGCCGCAGATTGACTCGCTCTGCCACAAGAAGGGCACCGCCCACCAGGCCGTCGCCGACCTGCTGGCCAGTCTGGAGCGTCAGTTGGCCGAGCTGGCCGGAGGCCTCGCCGGCCGCGCCCGCGTTGTCGTCACCGCCGATCACGGCTTCCTGGATACCCCCGAGGATTCCAGGTTCATCCTGACCGAGGACGATGAGCTTGTGTCGGAGCTGGTCTGCCCGCCCACCGGCGACCCGACCGTGCCCATCTTTCACGTCCGCCCCGGCCGCGAGGAAGCGTTCGTGCAAGGGTTCGCCGGGCGGTTCGGAGAGGCATTCGCCCTGATCGCGCCGGAGGAGGCCGAGACGCTGCGGCTTTTCGGCCCCGAGCCGCCGTCGCCGGTGCTGCGGCGGCGGCTGGGCAGCTTCGTCGGCATCGCCGTCCAGCCCGCGGCGATCTGCTACCAGCCGGCCGGCGAGCAGGCCCACGTCCACGCCGCCGTCCACGCCGGCCTCAGCCGAAACGAGATGCTCATCCCCCTGATTCTGGCGTGAGCGGTTCCCGGCAAGGTGTGCACGCCCACCGGGTCGGCCCGCCCGCGCACTTTCCAAGCGTTGCCGCGGTCAACTCAGGCCGGAATGATCTTCCCTCCCTCCGGCAGGTCCTCGGCCTTGTATCCGAAGGAGGTCAGCATGCGCGTGGTGGCCTCGGCGTTCAGCCGCCAGCCCATCTTCTCGCTGCGGAACCTGGTGGCCAGGACGTAGTCCACCACGGGCGCCAGCACGCCCATGGCCAGGAAGTTGGGCTGATGCGTGGGATGTCCGCCGGGGCCGGGATCGCTCGCCCAGATGGCGTCGATCAGGCACAATTGCTGGCGCGGGTACAGGACCTTTCCCGTCTTCTTGTCCATCGGCCCCAGGATCTCCGGCGTGCGGTTGATCCCCACCAGGTAATCCACGCCCTCCCTGTGGGCCGGACCGGGCTCGAAGGTCCCCAGGTGGTTCTTCATGGCCATGGTGAAGCGGCCGAACTGCCCGCCGTGCCCCTTGCACAGGGCAATGTTCACCAGGATGTCCACAGACGCGTCCGTCAAGGCCTCCACGCAGCGGGCCGTCTTGCCGCTGTAGGGCTCGCCCACCGGCGTGGGGACGGTGCTGCCGCCCCATTGGCCCTCGATGCGGCAGCCTTCCGGCAGCCCCGCGAACGGCGTGTCCTTGGCTATGTTGCGGCCGTGGCAGGCGTCGTAGATGTGGACGTTGGCGCCCTTGACGCCCAGCACGTCCGTGAACACGCGGCACATCTTCGCCATCACCGGGCTGTGGGTGTGCTGGAGGTGAATGTGGTTGGTCTTTATGGCCACGACGGTCTCGGCCCACGACTTTTTCGGGGGCTTGACGAAGACCGCCTTCCAGGCCTCGGCCGGCTCTTTCACCTTGGCCAGGGCGCAGGCGAGCTTGTCCATGTCTGCCGCCACCACGTCGGCCTCGACCAGCCTCTCCTGGGCGGCCCAGTTGATCCGGGTCTGGATCTCCTTGGTCATCTTGGGGTCGGTGAGCCCCACCACCCGGAGGTCGTCAATGTTCGGATGCACCCTTGTGGCCGGAGCCCAGGCCGCCGGCGAGCTGCGCACGAAGATGAACGGCAGACTCGCCGCCGCCCCCAGGCCGATCGTTCCCTTCAGGAAGTCCCTGCGTGAGATTTCGCTCATTGCTTTCTCCTGACCCTGCCCTCACTGCGGGGCGCAACCATTCTACGCGCCGGGTCCCTCTGCCTGAAAAGGAACTTTCATTTCGGCGCACCCCTCAGCCTTTGCGGATGCCGACTGCCTTGATGCAAAAGATCGCCCGGGCGGCCCTTAGGTCGGCGCCGGGCAGGTCGGGGCTGATCATCGGCGGGCGCTCGATGACGTGCTTGCGGTACGGGCCGGTGCGGAAGACCAGCCGCTGGAGCGAGTCGGCCGGCTCGGCGAAGGCGGCCGATTCCAGCACCGTCTTGCCGTCGATGGCGACCTGAAACCGGCCGGCGGCCGCGTCGGCCTTCACGGTCATGCTGTACCAGGTGTCAGCCGCGTAGGCCTGGAGCTTAACCGGTCGCTCGCCGTCGGCCGCCCGGATCAGCCCGTCCTCGCCGAACACCAGCCGCACCGGTCGGGCCGCCCGCCGGCCCACCAGCTCGATCTCCAGCCGGCCGGTGTCGCTCTGCCCCGCCAGAAGCTCAATCCGCATCTGGACGGTCCCGGCCTGGGGAAACACCCGCTCCGCCCGGGCGTAGTCGTACGGATCCTCGTCGGTGAGCCGCAGGCCGCTGCCGCCCTGGCCGGGCAGGTCCACCACCTCCACCGGCGCCCAGAGGGGCGAATAGATGTTCCATCCGGGCGGGGCCTGCCCGGCGGGCACGTCGTCGAAGTCGTCGCGAACCGGCTCGACCGCCCGGCTGCGGATGGGCACGGGGATGCGGCTGACCCAGATGTCCTCCTTGTTGACGCTGTAGGTGATCCACATGTCGCCGTCGGGCGGGGCGCCGTTGCCCTCCACGATGCCGCGGACGTACTGCGGCCCGAACTCCTTGGCCAGGTCGTGCAGGCAGCCGAAGCGCCGCGGCGGCACCTCGCCGGTCACGCACAGCATCTCGTCGAAGTCGCGGCCGTCCTCGCCGGTGACGACGGCCAGCGGCCAGCGGTAGGTGTTGGAGGGGTTGGGGTTGTAGACCAGGGCATATCGGCCGTCGGAGGTCCGCTGCCCCCAGACCTTGGCCCCAGCCATCACCAGGGAAGGCACCTCGGCCACCGGCGACCAGGTGCGGCCCTCGTCGGCCGACAGGGCGGCCTTGGCCCACTTCCACAGCCCCACCACCTTTCCGTCGCGGCGGTGGTAGAAGGACAGGGCCTTGAGCCGGTCGTCCTGGATGGCGAAGAAGCCGTCGCGGCCGCGATCCTCCTCCCACATCTGGAGGGTGATCAGTTTGTTGGCCAGCAGGGCCTGGCAGGCGGCCCGGAAGCCTTCGTCGCCCGAGGCCGTGTACGGCGGGTAGCGGGTGTTGGACTCGCTCCAGCCGGCGTGGCGGTTGTAGCGGAGGAAATGGATGGGCCCGAAGTACCCGTCCGGGCGGACCTCGCGGACGACGCGCCCGACGCCCCTGCCGTCGTTGGGCCCGATGGTCGGATGCGGGCAGACCCCGTAGAACCCCAGCGCCAGCAGCCGCCCGTCCGGCGCGACGTAGAAGCCCATTCGTTGATGCATGATGGCGCCGGTGCCGGCCGGCAGGTGATACTCGCGCCGCCGGATCTCCGGCAGGTCATACGGCGGAAAGACCACCTGCGGGGCCGACCAGTGGCGCCCGTCTTCCGACGTGGCCAGCAGCGTGCGGCCGGGCGAGATGTGCTCGCCCACCGGCGTGCTGAGGTACTCCAGGTGGAACCGGCCGTTCCAGTACGCCAGCATGGGGGCGTGGTTGTAGGTCCAGCCGGGTCCGTCGGGCGGCTGCGGGTCGGCGCGGTTGGCCCGCATGACCTGGTACGAGTGCACTCCCACGGCCGGGTCCAGCCGGCCGTCGTGATAGTCCACGTCCGCCGAGGCGCCGCCCACGCAGCGGACGGGCTCGGCGGCGTCCTCTGGTGACATGTCGGTCATTTCAGCCTTCCTCAGTGCCGATTCCTTTCCAGACCGCCTCCGGCCAGGGATAGCTGCCGGGCTTGATGGTCAGCACCGGCCGCGCCCGGCCGCTCACCTGCATCGCCACCACGCTTGGGGCGTGCCGGCCGCAGACGGGCAGCCGACTCCATTGCAGCCGCCGCACCACCGCCGAGGCCGTGGCCCCGCCTTCCACGAACAGCCGGTCCACGGCATGCTCTTGCAGCAGGCGCTCGGCCAGCCGGGCCAGGTGCCCGGTGAGCGCCTGCGGCAGGCCCGCCGCGCGAGAAAGCTCCCGTCCCACGGTGACCATCGCCGCCCCGCGGTCTTCCAGGGCCGCCCCCGCGGTCTCGGCCCAGCGGCGGAGCGCCTCCGGCGGCGGCTCGACCTGGAAGACATCGGCCGGCATGGGGATGATGGGAATGCCCCGGCTGCGGGCGTCCTGCCCGGCGGATCGGGCCCACGCCGCCGCGCTGCCGCAGAGGAACAGCGCCGTTCGCGCCCCGGGCCATTCCGGCCCCGCGGCAGCGGCTTGGCTCGGCTGATGGCCCTTCGTATCCAGCATGGCGGCGAAGAAGTCCACCCCGCCGGCGGGCAGGGCGGCCGGGTCCACTTGCCGGGCCCAGTGCGCCACGTCGGCCGGCTCGGCCGCCTCGCCGATGCTGGTTCCTTTCGCGGGCGCGGGCTGGCCCGGCCGCAGGACGCAGACGTCGTCCCGCCCGGATGCGCCCAGCAGCTCCAGCACCTCCGAAGTGGCAGCCGGGTGTTCCGGGTCGGCGGCGAAGTCCGTCTGGTCGAGCGGCCGGCCGTCCACGAAATATCGTCCGCCGCGGACGATCCGGCCGAGGGAGGGATTGGCCGGAACCAGCAGGGCCCGGGCCTTGCCCAGGGC
>LJUF01000052.1 GCA_001303665.1 Phycisphaerae bacterium SM23_33
TCCGACGTGGTTAAACTGGGCGATACCGTCAGGGTAAAAGTCATTAACATCGACGAACAGGGACGCGTCAAGCTCTCGCGCAAGGCGGCGATGCGGGAAGAGGCGAAGAGGTCGTGAGCGTTTCGGCCAGCGGGTCGCCTGCAAATCCGGTGCGGCTGGAAGAAGGCCCTGGGGGATTTCCCCGGCGGGCTGACGTTCGCTTTCGGCCGAGACGAAGCCGGGCGGAACTGAAACAACGGGAGCAAGGCCGGCACTTCAAACGTGCGTAGGTTATGCCCAGGGGCGCCCTCCGGCCTCTGTTCGGGAATTCGGGCGATAGCGGCACAGGCTCATGTGGTGAACGGCATAGCTGCCCCTCGATCCAGAGTTGTGCGGGGGTCGGCAGGAAGGAGGTGGCGAATATGCCCACCGGCAGAGTGAAGTGGTTCGATCCGAAGAAAGGCTACGGGTTCATCGTCGGCGAAGCAGGGCAAGACGTATTCGTCCACTACACAAGCATTCAGGGGGAAGGCTTTCGGGCCCTCAAGGACGGGGAAACGGTGACCTACGAGCTGGTGAAGGGCCAAAAGGGCGACCAGGCAAAGAACGTGATTCGTGGGCGGGATACGTCCGCCGGTCCGGAGCCGTCGACGGGGCCGGAGGAATCCTCCGCTCCGACCTCGAGCTGCTGATCGGCGCCCCGCTGTGCTGACGGCGTGGAGCCAAGGGCAGCCGGCAGGCCACTTGAATTCGCGACCGGGTGCAGAGCGGGCCAGCACCTCATGGCAGCCGGCTCGTCCGGCTCAGGCAAAAACCGCAGATGAACTGGTCTTCGTTTCTGATCGGGGCGCTGGCGGGTGCGACCGCTGCCGCGCTGGTCACGCTCTGGCTGGCCGGCCGCGCCCTGCTCCGCGCCAAACGCCTCCGCCGGCGGGCCCGTTCCATCGAACACCTCCTCCAGCTCGCCCAACTCACCGGCGGGCTGGCGCATGAAATAAAGAACCCTCTGTCGGCCATCAAGCTGAACCTGAAACTCCTGGCCGAAGACATGGAACATCGCCAGGACGAGCGCGACCGCCGTAACTTCATTCGCCTGCGCCGGCTGCAGGACGAGGTCCAGCGGCTGCACGATACCCTCGGCGAGTTCCTTCGCTACGCCGGCAACATGGAACTGCACCGCCGGGACTGTGACCTGCGGCAGGTCGTGGAGGAGCTTGTCGATTTCTTTCGCCCTCAGGCCGAGAGCGGCCGCGTCGTCCTCCGCGTCGCCCTGCCCGACAAACCCATTGTCTGCCAGGTCGACGAAGGCCTGCTCAAGCAGGCCATCCTGAACCTCATGATCAACGCCACCCAGGCCATGAGCCAGGGCGGTGAGCTCCTGCTGCGGCTCAACGGCCAGCGCGACCGGGCCTCGCTGGAAGTCATCGATACCGGCCCGGGCATCGAACCGGAAGCCCGTGAACGGATATTCCAAGCCTACTATTCCACGCGGCCGGGCGGCTCGGGCCTGGGCCTGCCGCTCACCCGGCGGATCATCCGGCTGCACGAAGGAGAAATCTCCGTCGACGGCGAGCCGGGCAAGGGCACACGCTTCACCGTCGCCCTGCCGCTGGCGGGGAAAAAATGATGCAGAGCATCCCCCTGCTGTCCCCCGCCGCCAGCGGAAACCGTGACGGCGATGGATCGCTCCAGCGGGCCGTCGAGGGGATATGCCGGCATCTGCGGTCGGCGCCCGCCGTGACCCTGGTTGTCAACGACCCGCAGCGTGCCACGCGCACGGCCGCGGTGCTGGAGCGGATGCGGGAGGGGCTGGCCAACAAGCACCTCCGCGCCCTGGTCGCCACGGGCACGCACCACTACCAGGCCCAGCGGCGGCGGCGCTTCCAGGCCGACGTGCTCTCGGGCATCCGATTCGATTCGGTCGCCTGGCACGACTGTGACTCCGCTGAGCTGGTCGCCGTGGGCCAAGCCCCCGCCTGGCGCTGCCACCGGTGGCTGCTGGAGGAGAGCCGCCCCGTGCTGGCGATCGGCTCATGCGAGCCGCACTACTTCGCCGGCATCACCGGGGCGCACAAGACCGCCACCGTCGGCTGCGCGGCCGCCGCCGACGTCCAGGCCAATCATGCCCTGGCCCTGTCGCCCGATGCCCGCCCGGGCCGCCTGGAGGGCAATCCCGTGCACGAGGCAATCGCCGCCATGCTGGCGGGGCTGACGGCCCGCAACGAGGTGCTCGCCATCAACCTGCTTCAGGTCGGGGAAAGCATTCTTTCCGCCTCCTGGGGCAGCCCGCTGGAGGCGCTGCAGGAGCTGGCACCGCGGGTTCGATCCACGTACATCTGCCGAATCGAATCGGCGGCCGACGCCCTGGTGCTAATTGTGGATGGCGTGCCGGGCCGGTGCTTTTACCAGGCCGATAAGGCCATCAAGAACAACGAGTGGGCCGTTCGTGACGGCGGCTGCCTGGTGCTGCGGGCCCCCTGCCCCGATGGAATTGGCCAGGACCACTTCATGCGGCTGCTGAGGGACTGCCCCAGCTACGAATCGGCCGATGCCGCCGTCCGGCGGAACGGCTACCGCCTGGGCGACCACAAGGCCATCAAGCTCCGCTACCTGACGGACCGCCGAGCCGTCCGCGTCTTTGCCGTCAGCCCGGGGCTGAGCGACCGAGAGCTGCTGGCCCTGGGCTTCACCCGGGCCCGAAACGTGCAACAGGCCCTGTCGTCCGCCGGGATCGACCCGGCGAAGGACCATGTCTGTCGCGTCGCCGACGCCGCCAACACGTGCGTGCTGGTCGGCAGCTGAGGCCGGGACGGCCCCGGCCCGGTCCGGCCAGCGGCTTTGACAAGCTGCCGGCTCGGCGATAAGGTTTACGGGTTATGGGCAAGCTGGAGAAGGCAGCGGCGAACGTGCTGGTCGTGGACGATTACGCTCCGCACGCCGAAGCAGTCGCCGATGTGCTCGGCTCGGTCGGGCACAACTGCGTGATCCTTCACACCAGCGAAGAAGCGATCGCCCGCCTGAAGCAGGAGCACTTCGACGTCATCGTTGCGGACCTGATGTTCAACCGGCGGCCGGAGGGGCTGGACGTCCTGGCCGCCGCCCGCAAGCACTCTCCCGGCACGCAGGTCATCCTGATCACGGCCCATTCCTCCGTGGACACCTGCCGCACGGCGCTCAAGGAAGGCGCGTTCGACTACGTCGAGAAGGCCGGTGTCGGGGCCGAAGAGGTCAGTCCGGAAGACCTCCGCGCCGTGGTCGGCCGGGCGGCTGAGCTGACCGCCAAGGAGCGCACGATACGCGAGCTCCGCGAGCAGTTGGACGAGCGCTACGGCTTCGAGGGCATCATCGGGAACTCGGCGGCCGTGGTCGAAATCCTCCAGACCATCCGCCGCGTGGCCCCCTCCACCCTGCCGGTGCTGATTCAAGGCGAATCGGGCACCGGCAAGGACCTACTCGCCCGCGCCATTCACGGCAACTCGCGGCGCCAGAACAATCGCTTCGTGGCGCTGCACTGCGCCGGGCTGAGCGAGACGCTGCTGGAGGACGAGCTCTTCGGCCACGTCAAGGGGGCCTACACCGGCGCCACGGGCGACCGTAAAGGCCGGTTCGAGTACGCCGACGGCGGCACCATCTTCCTCGATGAGGTCGGCGACATGCCCCTGCCCATGCAGGCGAAGCTGCTGCGCGTGCTGGAGAACGGCGAGGTCGTCCGCGTCGGCTCCAACGAGCCCATCCACGTGGACGTCCGCGTCATCAGCGCCACCAACACCGACCTCGCCGAGCGCGTCAAGCAGGGAAGGTTCCGCGAGGACCTGTATTTCCGGCTCAACGGCGTGACGATCAGGGTGCCCCCTCTGCGCGAGCGGCAGGAGGACATCCCGCAGCTCATCGAGCAGTTCATGAACGCGGCCAACCAGGGCCACCAGGCCCGCGTGACCGGCATCACGCCAGAGGCTCAGCGGGCGCTGATGGGCTTCGATTGGCCCGGCAACGTCCGCCAGCTCCGCAACGCCATCGAGAACATGGTGGTTCTGGCCGGCGAGGGCAAGCTCACGGTGGAGGACCTGCCGGCCGAGATCCGCGGCCCGCGCGGAGAGGCCCCGGCTCGGGTCACGGCCCTGGCCGGCGTGAGCATCTCCGAGGCCGAGAAGGAGCTCATCCGCAACACGCTGAAGATGGTCGGCGGCAACCGCCAGCAGGCGGCCAGGATCCTCGGCATCGGCGAGCGCACGCTCTACCGCAAGATCAAGGGATACGGGCTGAAGGAGTGAGCTCGGCTCGGGGCTCGCCGGGCCCATTGCTGCCCATCTCCGACCGGCGCTGCGGCCGACGCCGCTCAACCGCAAGCAGGCGTTGCCCTGCCCTGCCGGCATCCGTCGGTTTCTTCTCGCCGCGAGAAGATCCTGGCAGTCCGCAGCGGGTTGCAGGCGAAGCCCGCGCTGCGCACTTCCTCTGCCATTCTCGGGCCCCTGGCTGCACGTTGAGGCCCAGGCCAAACGAGATCCTTTTCGCCCTTTTTTCTTTTTCCTTTTCTCTTGAATACCTCGGCAGCCGATGTATAATATGCATAGGCAGCCGAGGCACGGCTCGGCCCGAAAGGAGAGCACAAAGATGGACTTCTCGCAGGACTTGATTCGGGGCAGCGTCGTCCCCATCGTGCTGGCGCTGTTGAGAAACCGGCCGATGTACGGCTACGAGATGGTGAAGCTGGTCAACGCCCGCACCAAGGGCCGGCTGGAATGGAAAGAGGGCACGCTGTATCCCACGCTGCACCGGCTGCAATCGTTGGGGCTGGTCTCGGCCCGCTGGGCCGACGCCCCGGCCGACGAGGCCCCCGGGCGGAAGCGCAAGTACTACTCCATCACCCGGAAAGGCCGGACGGAGCTGGCCCGCCGCACGCAGGAGTGGAGCCAGTTCAGCCTCTCGGTGAACGCCCTGCTGCTGGGGGGACGGCTATGAACGGGTGGGAGGAGCTGGTCGCCCAACTGACGGACCGGCTGCGTGTTGACCCGGAGCTGCGCATGGACGTGGCCCAGGAGCTGCGGGCGCACCTGGAGGACTCGGCGGCGGAGTTTCGCCAGGCCGGGCAGAGCGACGAAGAGGCATCCGCCAGCGCGGCCCGAGCCCTGGGCGATCCGCAAGAGTTGTCCGAGCAGCTCTGGCAGGCCAACCGCCGGCGGATTCGCATTCGCGGCGTCTGCCGCTGGGCGGCTCAGGTGGCGCTGCTGCCCGCGGCCATCCTGGTGATCGCGGCCCTGGTGCTGGGCGCGCGCGGCGGGTATTCCCTTGGTCTCGACCCTCACGGGCGCTTTTCCTGGCCCTCCGATCTGAGCGAGGAGCAGCGCTTCGTGCTTCAGGGCGACCCCGCCGCCAGCACGCCGCTGGAGCGGGCCAGGTCCATCACCGACCGCTGGCCCGACAACCCCGTCTATTACGGCAATTACGTCGCCCAGGCACTGGCCAGCGGGGACTTCTACGACTCGCAGCGGCACATCAGGCCGCAACGGCTGGGCGAGATGATGGCGCTGCTGGACAAGGGCGAGAGGATCGACCCGAAGAACGCCGTCTACAACTTCCAGAAGGCATCCTGGCTGATCCAGGCCTCCAGCACCATCAGCGAGGACACGTCGCGGCCGTGGACGCAGACCGCCCCGCAGTGCCAGGGCTGCGCCCGCCACTACTGGAAGATCGAGATCCGCGACCGGGAGCAGTTCCAGCGCGGCCTGGCGGAGCTCGGCCGCGGGCTTCCCAAGCCCGAATGGACCTGCCACACGGTGGACATGATGCAGGCACGGCTGGACCTGCTGCCGCAGCCGCGCCGGCTGAACGACTGGCTACGGCGGGTCGTGCTGCAGGTATCGGTCCTCCTGCCTTCGACATCCGACTCTCGCGTGCTGGCAAGATCCCTCTCGGCCTACGCCATTCAACTGGCAGAGGCGGGCCGGGCGGCCGAGGCCGTGGACATGGCCCGCTCCGCCGCCCAGATGGACGCCAAGGTCGGCGGAAGGGCCCAGTCGCTCATTGAGGTGCTGACGGCCGAGTTCGCTTACCTGGAGGTGCTGGCACACGCCGAGCAGGTGCACAAGCAGCTCGGCCAGGCCGAAGAGGCGAGAAAGGCCCGTTCGGCCTTTGAAGAGGAACTCGCGTTCTACGATGGCCTGTCCAAGGGGCCTCGGCCAAGCCAACGCGATGTGCCCCACGCCGGGATGTTCTGGATGGCGCTGGCGCCGGGCCTGCCGGGCTATCAGATCGACTTTGAGCCGGTGCGCTCGGCCGAGCAGTTCGTGGCCGCCGAGGTCGCGCTGTTCGCTCTGCTGTGGTGTCTGGTCATTAACGCCCTGCTGCTGGGGCTGCTGAGCCTGCTGAGCCTGATCCGGCGCCGCGGAGCAGACAGATCCATGCTGCTGTTCGTGGGCTGGCGCCGGCTCGGCAGCATCTGCCTGCTGGCAATCGTGCTGCCGCTGGCCGGCTACGCCTTCTACGCCCACGTGCTGACGGCGGCCGACCGCGCCTACGGGCTCAATTACACCGCCGGCAAAACCTTGCTGGAATACGCCGTTCTCATCGGCGGGATCTTCTTCCTGCTGGTCAGGCTGTCGTGCTCGGCGATCCGCCGGCGGGCCGAGGAGATCGGGCTGGCCGTCCCCCCGCGGCTGCGGCTGCGGGATCGCCGCTGGATCGTTGCCCTCGGGGCCCTGATCGCCCTTGCCGCCGTCGTGTATCTCGCCGGCTGGCGACTCGGGCCGTTCAAGCCGCCGCGGGAAGGCCCACACGCCACCCACGGCATCGGCTCCCTGCCGGGGCTCGCCCTGGCGGGCCTGGTGGTCCTTTACCTTCTGATCTGCGAGGTCCGCGAGTACGCCGGCCCCCTCTTCCGCAAGCCCTTCGCCGCCTTTCGGCGGACGCTGTATCGCAGCTTGGTGCCGATCTTCGCCGCCTCGGTCATCGTCGTGGGGGCAGCCTGCGGCTGGGGGCTGGCCTGGGGAGAGCGATCGGCCATGCGCCGAGTCAAAGGCATGGCCGACATCAACATCGTCAATGAGGTGGAACGTTCCAATTACCGCCTGCTGCGCGACCGGCTTGCCGCCCGGCACGAAGTGATGATGAGCCAGGGCCGCTGACAGCGGCTGCGGACGCTCGGCCTGCCTCCCTGCCTCGCCGCGGGTCAATTCGCGTTGGAAAGGCCCCCGCGGCGGGCGTACAATCCCACCGGTCGTTGTCCACACGACCGGAGTGGCAGCAGATGCCGGAGATTCGCCTTCTACCCACGCACCTGGTCAACAAGATCGCCGCGGGCGAGGTCATCGAGCGCCCCGCCAGCGTGGTCAAGGAGCTGGTAGAGAACGCCCTGGACGCCGGCGTCTCGAGCCTGGACGTGACCGTCACCGACGGCGGGCGAAAGCTTATCTCCGTCCGCGATGACGGGGTCGGCATGGACGCCGAGGACCTGAAACTGGCTTTCGCCCCGCACGCCACCAGCAAGATCGTCAGCGAGGAGGACCTGTTCAGGATCGGCACCATGGGCTTCCGCGGCGAGGCGTTGGCCTCGATCGCGGCCGTCGCCCACGCCGAGATCGTTTCGCGGCCCCGCGGCTCGCCGCCCGAGGCCGGTCATTCCATCCGCGCCGAGGGCGGAAAGGTCCACCCGCTCCGCCCCGTCGCCGCCCCCGAGGGCACCACGGTCACCGTCCGCGACCTGTTCTTCAACACGCCGGCCCGGCGGAAGTTCATGCGGACGACCAACACCGAGTTTGGCCACATTGTCGATCAGCTCGCCGGGCTGGCGCTGCCCCATCACCGAGTGGCGTTCACTCTCACCCATAACGGCCGGCGGACGCACGACCTGCCCGCGGCCGAGAACATCAGGCAGCGGGCCCGGGACTTCTTCGGGGCCGAACTGGCCGATTCGCTCATCGAGTTCTCTGATCGGGAGCAGGCCATCGCCCTGTACGGGCTGATGGCCCCTCCCCTGGCCGCCCGGGCCTCGGCTCGCTGGCAGTACTTCTTCGTGAACGGGCGGTCCGTTCGCGACCGGGTGCTCTCGCACGCCCTGCGCGAGGCCTATCGCGGCCTGCTGGAACCGTCCCGGGCGCCGATGGCCCTGGTGTTCGTCGAGATGGATCCGGCCCTGGTGGACGTCAACGTGCATCCGGCCAAGGTCGAGGTGCGTTTCCGTAGCGGGCATCTGCTGCACTCGCAGTTGCTGGGTGCAATCCGCGACGCCTTGAACAAGGCCGACCTGGCCCCGGCGGTCACCATTGACGCTTCCCCGGCCGAGCCGGCCGGCCGGCCGGACGCCGACGAGCGGCGGCGGTCGCTCAAGCAGGCCCTGGCGGATTTCTTCAAGTCCCAGCCCCCGCCGCAGCGGGTCCTGGACTTCCCCCCGTCCAGGACGGGCGCCTCGCTGCCGGCGGAACGGGAAATGCAGCCCTCCCCGACAACGTTCGAACGGCGGCAAACGCCCGGTTCGTCGGTGGAAGCTGTGCCGGGGGCGAGCCCGCCGGCCGAGGCACCCAGCCCGCCAGCGCCCCGGCCCGAGGCCATCCAGCTTCACAACAGCTACATTGTGACCGCCACCGACCAGGCCGTGGCCATCATTGACCAGCACGCCCTGCACGAGCGGATCATTTACGAGGAGCTCAAACGTCGCCTCTCGGACGGGCCCCTGGCCGCCCAGCGGCTGCTGATCCCCCCCACCCTCGAGGTCAGCGAATCGGAAAAAGCCCTGCTGGCCGAGCGGGCCGAGATGCTCCAACGACTCGGCATCGATCTCACCGAATTCGGGCCCCGCAGCGTGGCCGTG
This sequence comes from Phycisphaerae bacterium SM23_33, assembly GCA_001303665.1. Lineage (GTDB taxonomy): Bacteria > Planctomycetota > Phycisphaerae > SM23-33 > SM23-33 > SM23-33. The sequence continues at coordinate 8,783 of LJUF01000052.1, forward strand.
CAAAAGTTCCCCTCGCTGCTGGCTGAGAGAAAGGTCCCCGTGGCGGGCTTCATTCGCGACCTGCTGGACGTGCTGGCGGAGCACGGCTCCAGCGACGACGCCGAGGCCCTGCTGTCACAGGCGCTGGCCACCATGGCCTGCAAGGCCGCCGTCAAAGCCGGCGATCCCCTCTCCGGCGAGGAGATCCAGGCCCTGCTCTCACGCCGGCGGGAGGTGCAGCGCGCCGCCACCTGCCCGCACGGCCGGCCCACCACGCTGACGCTCACGCTGGCAGAGCTGGAAAGGCAGTTCAAGCGAACCTGAGAAAATCCCTTGCACCGCAGCCACAACGGAGCTTTAAAGCCGCAGGCCGTCAAGCTACACTAATGCCCCATAGCGGTGCTTGCCGCAGGCGAAAGGAAGCAGGAATGAACAGAAGGACTTTGCTGGAGTGCAGCGTGCTTTGGTCGGCCTGCCTGCTGACCGGGTGCACCGTCGGTCAATACGCCCGCATGCTGATCAAGCAGGATACGACGTACGGGAAGGTCAACGAGGCCATCACCGGCTCATCCAAGCAGCTCATCGACCGAAAGGCGATCTCCGCCGCACGCCGGTACACCATGCCCGACGGCGTCGAAATCGACGTGTGGATCCGCAAGGCCAAACCGGACACAGAGCCTCTAGGGACGGTGCTGGTCCTTCACGGCCTGTGCGACAGCAAGGCCACGCACCTCAAGTTGGGACAGTTGCTTTCAGAAAAGGGCTTCGACGTCGTGCTGCCTGACCTCCGCGCCCACGGCCGCAGCACGGGTGAGTATGTCACTTTCGGCGCCCTGGAGAAGCAGGACCAGAAGCGCGTCATGGACGCCCTGCTGAAGGAGAAGGTCATCCGCGAACCGCTGTACGTGTTTGGCGCGGACCTGGGCGGCTCGGTGGCCATCCTGTACGCCGCCATTGACCCGCGCGTCCAGGGCGTCATGGCCGTAGCCCCCAGCCGTGACATGCGCTCCATGTGCCGGAGGTTCTTCAGCCGAAACGCCATCCTGCTCAACGAGCAGCAGTTCGAGAAGGTCATCGCCGAGGCGGGGCAGATCGGACGCTTTGACCCCTCGGAGGCCTCCGCCCTGGACGCCGCCCCCAAGCTCCGCTGCCCCCTGCTGCTGGTGCACAGCAAGGTGGACCTGCTCGTGGACTTCTCCGACAGCCAGGCCCTGCACGCCGCCGCCGGCGGCCCCAAGGAACTGGAGGTCATCACCTTCCTCGACCACTTCGGCGTGGTATTCGGGCGCGAGCCGAGCATCGTCAAGGGCGTCGAGAAAGTGGCCTCGGGCCGGCTCACGGCGACCACGCAGCCGGCGCCCGAAGAGCAGTGAGGCCGGGCGGGCAGGCACCGGCCCGGAGGCTTGTCAGGCCATCCCTGCGCCGCGGCGGGCGGTCCATCCTGATCCGTTCAGAGCGCGCCGCGGAGGATCTGTCTCACGTCTTCGGCCGTCGCGGGCCTGGGATTGGCCGCCAGCGACCCGGAGGGCATGGACTCGGCGGTGACGTAGTCGAAGTCGGCCTCGGACAGGCCGACTTCACCCAGCCGTTGGGGCATCCCCAGCCGCACCAGCAGCCACGCCGCCGCCTCCGCCGGATCCACCCCAAGCAGCCCCGAAAGGACTTCGTATTTCTCCAAAGCCGCCTCGCGGTTGAACCGCAGCACGTGCGGCAGCAGCACCGCGCACACCACCCCGTGACGCACGCGGCATCGGTGCCCGATCGCATGCGCCAGGCCGTGAACCGCCCCCAGCCGGGCGTTGGCCAGCGCCATCCCCGCCAGCAGGGCCCCGTAACACATCGCCTCGCGGGCCGGCAGGTCGTCGCCCGCCTGGTGCGCCGCCAGGATGTTTTTCCAGATCAGCTCCACCGCCTGGAGCGACATGGCCTCGGTCAGCGGCGTGGCCCGGCGCGAAAGATAGCTCTCGATGGCCTGAACCAGGGCGTCCATGCCGGCGGCGGCCGTCACGACCGGCGGGCAGGAAACCGTCAGCGTCGGATCCACGATCGCCACCTCCGGCAGCAGCCCCGGGCCGCGGATGCTCTGCTTGGTGTCGCGGGCGGCGTCGGTCAGCACGCTGTTGGGCGTCACTTCGGCCCCGGTCCCGGCGGTAGTGGGTATGGCAATGCACGGCCGGCCGCTTTCCGGCACCGGGCGGCCCGTAAAGTATTCGCCCGTGGGGGCAAGGGCCTCGGCCAGGGCGGCGGCTGCCTTGCCCACATCGATGGCCGACCCCCCGCCGGCTGCCACCACGAGATCGCATCCCCCTTCCCGCAGGGCCGCCCGGGCGCGGTCCACCGTCTCAACGCCCGGCTCGGGCTCTACCTCCTCGAAGAGCGATACCTCCACCCCCGCCGACTCAAGCGAACCGGTCAGCCGGTCGCTGATGCCCGCCGAACGAAGGGCGCCGCGCCCCGTAACCAGCAGCGCCCGCCGTCCCAGCCCGGCCGCCACCTTCCCCAGCTCCTCGCTGCTGTCCGCTCCCGTGAGGATCCGGCCGACCGTCGTGAACGTCGCAGCCATGGCCGCCAATATATCCGCAATCCCGCCCGCCCGTCCATGCCCGCTGCCGCGGGCAGTCTGGCGAGGCCCGGCGGCCCGGCTCGGGCGGTCAGATCCGTGGCCGGACAGGCGCGCCCGGCCGCACCCGCCCCCCGCCATCGTCAATTGTCGCCTTCCAGGTTGGCCCAGATCGTGCCGATAGGGTATAATGCCCGTGAATGAAACATCCGGGGGCGAAAGGATTCGACCGGACGGGTGACATGTCGGTGGCGCGCCGAGGTTCCAGGAGGCCTCGTTAAACACCTGGACAACTACAATTGCCAATCACACTTTGGCAATGGCCGCCTAATCAGGCGGCACGCCCGCTGGGCCTTGCCCGCGAGGTCCGGATGGGTGAAAGCAGCGGGCTGGCCGCTGCGGAGTGGCCCGGTTACCGCAGCGGCGAGAACCCGTCGGGCTGGCCGTCGGCGAACCGTGTCGTTGCGGGCCGCTGAGGGCGAGCCCCGCCCGCCGAAGCCTCGGCCAAGGCGGGCCCAAAACAGCGACTATGCACGTAGAGGCCGGCATCGAAACGTCACGGGACGCGGGTTCGATTCCCGCCGCCTCCAGTTGCTGGACGGCATCGAAATCGTCTCCGCTGCAATGCAGGCCGCTGGACACCTCCGGCGGCCTGCGTCGTTATCCGCGGGTGGGCAAAGGCTTTCGGCATGCCCGCCGGTCCCGTCCCCCGCCAACCGCATCGGACTCACTTGTCCGTTTCCGGGCTGTTTTTCGCCGCTTTCCTCTCTCTTTGGCCGGAGAATCTCTGATTCGTCGGACTCACCCCAAGTGCACTTTAGCCACTTTTCAGGTCTGTTCGGGCTGACACAAAAACAGCCGACCACCCGATGTCATTGTTGTCCAGACAAAACGTCGGGAGGTCGGCATGGATGCGACTTCTCTGGTATCGGCA
>LJUF01000053.1 GCA_001303665.1 Phycisphaerae bacterium SM23_33
TGAAGTCCCAGGAGACGGCCACGTCGGAGGGGAAGGACTGGTCGCACCAGTGCACGAAGTTGGCCTTCTGTCCTTCCTCCGGGTCGCGCAGGTTCTCCATTCGCATCCGTCCCAGGGGGAAGCTGATGGCCGCCTCGCCCTCCAGCCGCCAGCCTGTCACGTCGCCAGCGCAGGCAAGGGGGTTCTCGTAGATCAGTTCGCCCACTCGGTAGTCCATCGCCGCTTCCTCCCGTCCGGTGCGAACATACTCCCTGTGCCGGCCGGGTCAAGCGCCAGCAGGACGCCCGTGGTCGTGTTTGATTCCGGGCGGCCCACACAGCACAATACCTCGGGAAGAGGAAGGCCTATGAGCGCTGCTCTGCGGATTTGGCCCATCCTGCTGTCGTTCCTTGTTCTGGGTGCTGTCTGCCGGCTATCCCTCGCACAGCAACTGCCCCTGCTCTGCGACACGGTCAAGCCCGTGAAGCGCCCTCGCGGCGCCCCGCGCCACTCGGACGTCGGGATGCGCCTCTTTCAGCTCCAGACCGAGGGCATCCGCACGGCCGACAACCTGATCGCCGCCGGGAAGAGCTTCCACATCACGCGGGCCGAGTGGTCGTACATCATGGACAAGGCCTTCATCCAGCGCTGCCGCAAGCTGGGCTGGCACTTCCAGGGCACAATGAACGCGATCACCTACGACGCCGACCACGCCATCAAGGACACCCAGGGCAAGCCCGTGCTGGACCACTTCAGCAAGCCCGGCCGCTACATGGCCGACCCGAACAACGAGGCCTATCGCCGATGGTACCTGCAGCACCTGAAGGGGTGGTTTGCCCTGGGCGTTCACGCAATCCAGCGCGATGAGCCCACGGGGCTCGGCGGGCTGGGGGGCCTGCGACGCTGGAAATACACGGACGCCGACCGGTTTTTCACTCTACTGCACAAACAGGCCGAGGATGCGGCGGGCCGTCCCGTCTGCTGGTCGTGCAACCTGGCGTGGAACCAAGGCGGCCGGTTCGGCGGCAAGGGCGAGGTCATCACGAAGCACTTCGATTACGGCATGAGCGAGGTCTGGGCCAACTCGATCGACGCCCGCTTCCTGTGGGAAGCCGCCCGCGATGCGCGCCGTCGGGGCAAGGCGATCGCCTACACCGGGGGCCATGATCTGGGCATCCCGAAGACGCGCCTGGCCATCGCCGGCTGCTACGCGACGGGCCTTACGTTCATCGTGCCCTGGGATCAGTTCGGCGGTATAGACAAGAAGCGCGTGTTCGCCAAGCCCAAGGACCTGGCCGACCTGTACGGCTTCATCCGCGCTGTCGCGCCGTTGCTGGAAGGATACGAAGAAGCTTCAGCCGTGCTCCCACGTCGCGACGAAACGAAGGCACAGGCGGCACCTGTGCGCATCCGCGGGGGCAGCGGCGAGGTAGCTACGATCGTGCGGGTGAAGCCCGGGGACCGCACGGCCCCGGTTGTGGTCCAGCTCGTTGACTGGGCCGCGAAGCCCAAGCCGTTCGAGGTCCGCCTTGACACGAAGCGGTTCTTCAATGGCAAAGCCGTGACGGTGAAGATACTGACGCCCGTCGCCTACGATGCCAAGGCGCACGCGGCGGCCGAAGAGGCGGCTGCCGCGATGATTGAGCCTGGCCAGTTGGCGGGAAGCCAGCAGGCCTCCGCTTACGCCGCCCTTCGCGAGACCAAGTCGCTCGGAACGACCGTCAGTGACGGGTGGCCGACCGTCCGGGTTCCCGCCCTTCGGCCCTGGGCCCTGCTCGAGATCACCCCCAGGCATTAGAGCTGCCGCATCACCAACGCCGTGTGGCAGGCCATGCCCGTCCCTGCCGTCCGGAGAACTCGCCGATGCCCGGAAACACGATCGAATCATCGAAAAGCCCCGCGACAGTCGTGAGCATAGGGCTGTCCGGCAAATCCCGGTATAATGCGGCCGGGGTTGCCCGGCGGCGAAGAAGGAGAACCCATGAGAGCACTAATGACGGTCCTGGCGGCGGTGGCCGTGTGCGGCGGGGCCTCCGCCGCCGACCTGAGCGTAAAGGTCACGCAGAACACCGCGCGGCTGCTGCCCTACTACGCCTTTGAGTTGACCTTCCAGCATGACGGGAAGTACGCCGACCCCACCTGGGACGTGACGATCGACGTGGAGTTTGCCTCGCCGACAGGCAAGAAGGTCAGGGTCGGCGGCTTCTTCTACGGCTCCAGCAAGCCGTCCAAGCCCATCATCACCGAAGTTCCGGGGCAGCGGGGGCGGGCCAGGGCCAGAGAAGTTTGGCCGCTCGACCCGGCGGACCTGTGGAAGGCCCGCTACGCCCCCAGCGAGCCGGGGACGTGGAAGTTCTCCTACGTATTTCAGGATCAAGCGGGCAACTCGGCCCGGGGCGGCGGCGCGTTTGAGGTCGTCGAGGGTCGCGTCCCGCAGAAGGGCTGGTTGCGGGTCAACCCTGAGAACCCGCACCGCTGGATCTACGAGGACGGGAGCCCCTTCTACCCGATCGGCTTCCAGCAGGGCGTGGGCGATCGCAGGCACCTCGGCTCGGTGCTGACCGGGTTCACGATGGAAGGCCCCTTCCGCACCGACCGCGGCCGAGGCGGCGCGGAACGCGCCAAGACCCCGCCCGGCGCGATGTTCGTCCGCGGGCCGGCGATGGGTCCCCAAAGCGGCGACGTGTTCTTCGGCCGCCACGCCCGGGCAGGCTTTAACCTCTGGCGTTTCAGCCCCAACAACGCCACCCCCATCAAGCTCTTCGCCAGGCCGGAAGACCAGAACGTCAACTCCCGCGACCACGTCCGCTGGGAGCAAGCCCGCCAGATCGACGAGATGCTTCAGATGACTCGCAAATACGGCATCCGCAACTTCTACGGCTTCTTCGGCTACATGGACGTTTGCGCCCTGGACACCAAGAAGGACAAGGACAAGCAGGGCCGGCCGGTGGCGGCGGAACTGGAGAAGGTCAAACGCCTCATCAAGTACAGCGTGGACCGCTGGGGGGCGTACGTGGACATCTGGCAGTTCCTCAACGAGCAGAAGGCCGACGCCGAGTGGTACGCGATGATGATCCCGTATTTGAAGACCGTTGACCCGTACCACAAGCCCATCACCACCAGTTGGGAGCGGCCGGAGATCGACGGCATCGACATCTGCGCCCCGCACTCGTACACCAGCGAGGACGAGTTGCAGTCGGACCGGCTGGTGGCCGGTTGGGCCGCCAAGCACAAAGCCAGGGGCAAGATCGTCATGATGGGCGAGCAAGGCAACAACGTGAAGAGGGAGCGCCTGCCCGAACTGGCGACCAAGGGCATCGGCGGGGTGTGGGACCCCGGCTCGGCCCGGCGGATGCGGGTGCGGCTGTGGACCGCACTGTTCCAGGAGATTTCGTTCATCTTCTGGGAGACCTCCTACGCCCGCGACGGGCATTTCATGAACCAGTGGATTGGCCCGGAGGAGCGGCAGTACGTCAAGGCGCTGCAGGACTTCGCCTATTCGTTGGACGCCGGGATCACGATGGTCCCCGTGGCCCTGGGCGGCGACGCCGCGGGGCGCGTCCGCGCCTACGGCCTGCGCTCTCAGAAGCGCGCGGGAGTATACCTCCACCAGTTCGCCTGTGACGCTTGCGCCAAGGCCGGCGTCGTGCCCGCCAGGCACCCCGTGGATCAGGCCCTCTGGGACCACGACCGCGGGCTCGTCAAGGACCTCCGCGTGACCATCGACGTGCCCCAGGCGGCCAAGGGCTACTGGTACAATCCCTTGGACGCGACCATCCTGGGCCGGTTCGACGCCCTGGCCGGCAAGGGGACGTTCACGGCACCGCCGTTTGCCGTGGACCTGGCGCTGCTGATCACCGAGGCCGGCTGCCCGGACAGCGACCGCGACGGCAAGCCGAACGACGTCGACGAGGACAACGACAATGACGGCGTGCCCAACGCCCAAGACGCCTTCCCGCTGGAGCGGGAAGAAACGGCTGACGTGGATGGCGACCGCATCGGCGACGGCCTGGACGCGGACATCGACGCCGACGGCAAGGCCGACGACCTGAACAGGAACGGCGTCCCAGACAACCAGGAAACCGACTGGGACGCCGACGGCGTGCCGAACGCTAACGCCATTCCCTGGGACGCCTTCCCGCGCGATCCGAAGGAGTGGCGCGACACGGACGGCGACGGCATCGGGGACAATGCCGACCCGGACGATGACGGCGACGGCTACACGGATGAGGAGGAGAAGGCCGCCGGCACGGATCCTTTGGACCCGCTCAGTGTCCTGGCCAAATGAGCCGCCCGTTCAGTCGGTCACATGCCGAAAGCCGTCCGTGGAGAACCGGTAGAATCATCGAAAAGCCCCGCGACAGTCGTGAGCATAGGGCTGTCCGGCAAATCCCGGTACAATGCGGCCCGGGTTGCCCGGCGGCGTGTCGGGCAGAGATCGCCCGCGGGATTTCGAGCAAGGGCATGGGCAGGAGCACGGCCGTGAAGCATCCGACGACTCGCACGACAAGGGCCGGGCGGATCGTCCGCGCCGGCGCCGTGCTGGTAATCCTGGGCTGTGCAGGCTTGCTGGGGAGGATGCACCGATTGGCGGCGGCCCCGCCCGCCGGCGGGGGCGCCAAGGTGCTGAAGGGCGTGGAGGCCATGGGCTACCTGGTCGCCCAGCGGCAATACGACAAGGCCCGCAAGTTCGGCTACGCGCTGATCTGGCGGGACCTCGACCAGCCCGAGGTGATGTTCCTGCTGGGCCGGGCGCTGGAGGGCCTGAAAAAGAACGATGAGGCCGCCACCATCTACGCCCTGTTGCTGCGAACGTTGGAGGACAAGGCCGACCCGCGCCGGTACAAGCCCCAGGCCGAGGCCAGGCTGAAGGTGCTGGACGTGGACCACCAGCGGCGGAAGGCCAAGTTCATCGCCGCCGCCGCGGGCAGGAAGTTCGACTCCCCCCAGGCCGTCGACGATGGCTGGATGCTCGCCGCCCGCTGCGACCTGTTCACGCCGTACTGTCTGGGGTGCTGGACACTGGTGGGGCCTCGCGGGCGCGTCCCGCCGGACTGGATCCACAACCGGGAGGGCCGGCTGCACCGCAGCGGGGCCAAGTTCATCCCCGCGTTCGACGGCCGCAAGGGGCTGCTGTACACGCAATCGATCAAGGACAAGCCGCACCCCGAGAAGTACGGGTCCGACGGTTTCCACGTGGAGCACCTGGCCCGGCTCGGCGGCCACCCCCCGCAGCTGACGCTGACCAACTTCGGCGGCTGCTGCTACCTGCGCATCGGCGTCAAGGCCGAGGGGCGAGTCTTCGAGCTGCGAGTGTACGTGGAAGGCAAGCGGATGTTCTCCCAGCGGATCGATTCGTCCAGGTGGTGGGACCTGAAAGTGCAGCTTCCGCAGCCGGCGGCCGCGGCCAGTCGCCCGGCCGATGCCGGTGCCGCCGGCGGTGCTGCGACCAAGCCGGCCCAGCAGCAAGTCATTGTGGAGATGGTTTGCCCCGAGGACCAGCCGCTCAGCGGGAACGTCTGGATCGACTACGCGGATTTCTTCGTCAACTGACGGGCTGCGGGCGGATGGATAATCCCTTTGGGATGGCCTCGGGCGAAATCGCTGACCCCCCTGGACCAGTGACTGACACACGAGCCGAGCACGCCGCGCAGGCCCTGTCAAGGAGAACGGTGATGCTTTGGAAGAAGGCTGCGATCGAGGTCCGGATGCTTTGCGTTGCGCTGCTCTGCTGCGTCCTGTCGATGCCCTCCGCCGGCCAATCGCCTCGCGCTGAGTCATCGCCTGGCGCGAGCGACCGGCCGGCGGCGTCGTTCAAGCTTGCGTTCTCGACGTATCTGAGCGGGTCGGGTCGGGCCAACGGTCCCCGGGCCGTGGCCGTGGACGCCAAGGGGAACATTTACGTCTCCGGGGGCACCTCGTCGCCGGATTTCCCGACCACGCCGGGGGCTCATAGCCGCAAGTTCGACGGCAGCGGCAAGTCCGCGGGCAACAGCGGCCCTTTCGATGCCTACGTCACCAAGCTGACCCCCGACGGGCGGATGGTCTGGTCCACGCTGGTGGGCGGGCCGAACCACGATCGCACCTACTCCATCCGCGTCGACCGCCAGGGGTGCGTCTACATCGCCGGGCGTGCCGGCGAGGGGTTCCCGACCACGAAGGGCGTCCTCCAGGAGAAATTCGCTGGCGACAACAGACCCGCCGTCGGCTACGGCCCGCAGGACGGATTCATCACCAAGCTCTCGGCCGACGGTTCGAGGGTCCTGTGGTCGACATACCTGGGGTCAGGGGACGCCAGTATCATCCGCGACATGATCATCGACGGGGAAGGCAACGCGTACGTGGCCATGATTGGCGTGACCGCTGACAGTCCTTACGTCACGCCCGGCGCCTTTCAGGCCACCCGTCCCGGTGCCCCGGACGGCTTGGTCGGCAAGATCTCCTCCGACGGCCGGCGCGTGGTCTGGGCGTCGTACCTGGGCGGGTCGGGCAGGGAAGGGGCCGTCTCGATTCGCCTGGACAGCAAGGGTCACGTCATCGTGTCTGGTTCCACGACTTCGAAGGACTTCCCGGTCACCGACGGGGCCTACCAGCGCACGCTCCGGGGGCCGCTTGACGCCTATGTCGCCAAGTTCGCTCCCGACGGGTCACGACTCGTCTACGCGACCTACCTGGGCGGGTCCAAGGAGGACGGGGGCGCGGGCAAGCACGGCCTGGAGGTTGACGCCGACGGAAACGCCTATGTGGTCGGCTTCACCTCGTCCAGCGATTTCCCCACCACGGCCGGGGCATTGCAAGCCACTTATGCGGGCGGTCAGACCGGCACCTGGGAGCAGACCGGCGATCGGTTCATCGCCAAGCTCTCCCCGGACGGCAGGCGGCTGCTGGCCGCCACCTACCTGGGGGGCGACGCCCGCGACGGGGGCGAGGGCATCGCCGTGGACCGTCACGGGCAGGTCTATCTGAGCGGCTTCACGTACTCGACCGACTTCCCGGTGGCCGCCGGCGCGCCGCAGGCGCGCCGCGCCGGGAAGACGGACGGCACGGCCACTGTGTTGTCGGCCGATTTCACCCGGTTGGTGCTGTCCTCCCACTTCGGCGGGCGCGGGGAGGAGAACTTCCGCGCCATCGCCATGTGTCCGGACGGGGGCTTCGTGATCGTCGGCGAAACGAGTTCCGCGGACTGGCCGGTGCTAAATGCCCTCCAGCCGCGAAGCCGCGGCGGCGGCAACGATGCGGTCGTGCTGAAATTCGTTCCCGCCGGGGCGAAGTGAAGCCCCGGCTCGAACCGGCCACCATGACAACGACGCACTATTTCACCCAGGCAAGGAGGCGCTTGGTCTCCCCGGCCAGTGCAAGCAGGTAGTCCAGACACTCCGCGTAGTGCGCCATCAGCTCCTCCAGGCGCTGCGGATCGCGAACCTGGAGGGGGTGCCCCTCGTCAATGGCTCGATGAACGAGATCGGGGATTCCTGAGGTGATGCGAATGGCCAGGTTGCCCAGGCATCCGAAGCGGGCGAGGCGATCGTCCCCATCCCAGCCGGCCCGCCGCAGCCCCTGAAGATAGGCCCCGATGGCAGGCTCGGTGATCTCATCGACCCGCCCGAGTTTCGGACCGTCGAAGACGGCCGCGCAGCCGATGAGCGTGACCACGTCAAAGCCGATGACGCCGCTGCCGGAGAAGTGCCAGTCCACGGCCACCGTTTGCTCATCGGAGCCGTCCGGGGCGATCATGTTCGAGGGGTTAAAGTCGCCGTGAGTGAGTGTCAGCGGCAGCCGCTCCAGGGCGTCGAGCATGGCATTCCGCTGATCGAACAGTGCCGGGAGCCCCTTGCCGCGGTCACCCTCAAAGACCCTGGCGGCCACGGGATGTGCCTTGGCGACGGCGAGGCCCCGTTGGGTCCTCTTGTGGCCTTCGGCGGCGTGTTTGCGAAGCCACCAGCTCGTGTCGAACCAGTCGTCCTCAGGAAGCGGCCTGCCGCACAGGTACGCCCCTTGGCACTCGCCCAGGTGCGTGAGGGCCGCATAGAAACGCTCCATCGGCCAGTCCCTGCTGGAGATTCCCGCCACGTTCGTCATCCAGATCCACGGCTCATCGCCTGGGGGTTCCTCGATGCCGAGGCAACGCGGCGCCGCCATGGGACCGGGCAGATCGTCGAGCACGCCTGAGCCGTACATGAGCGGCTCACGCTGCCAGCGGTCCCCCTCTGGTCGCAGCGGCCGGGGGATCTTCAGAATGAGCGACCAGGAGCGCTTGCGGCCCTCACCGACGGCCGTGCCGGTGAAGCGGCTGACCAGGTTGCCCGCTCCGTCCCAGGAGCCCTTCAAGACTTCACTGTCCCATTGCGTTACCTCTCCGATCTCGCACCCCAGGGCGCGACTGACGAAGGGCTTCAGGATGTCGGCGTTCAGTCTTTCCAGCCGGGACATTGTCGGTACTCCGTCCTCAGAACGGCCGGCGAATTGTGCCTAGCGCAGGGGCCAAATCTGCCCAGCCATACCTGGCAGACAAGGAGGAAGCTGCACGCACCTGCCCGGAGCCTGGGTACCACCTCGACGCATGCTCTACACAGAAATCGAGGCAGACAGGGAGCTTCTCGACGCGGGTACCTACTATCGCCTTCTCTTGCCCGCGCGCCGGCGCAGCAGCGCCATCGCCCCCGCCAGCAGCAGCGCCATCGCCGCCGGTTCGGGGATCGTGAACCGGATGATGATGCTGTCCAGTTGCCCCCCGGCGAAGGCGCCCTGGTAGGCGTTGACGGCCGGCCAGCCCGGACCGTAGGCCTCCCCGGCCAGGCAGACGTTGCCCTGCCCGTCGAGGAAGCCGCACCGCGCGCCCTCGTCGCTTGCCCCGCCGACGAACGTCCCGTACAGCACGCCGCTGAAGTCGGCCTTCAGCAGCACCCAGGCCGCGTCCCTGCCCACGCTCTTGACGGTCTGGTACGCCCCGGGCGTGGTCGGGAAGTTGGCGCTGATGCTGGTGCCGCTAAGCATCACGTTCCCGGCGGCGTCAACGTACACCCCGTCGGTGTTGCCGTCGGTGCCGTCCCCGCCGATGAAGGTCCCGGCCAGGAGCGCCCCGGTCAGGGAGAACTTGGCGATGGCCCAGTCCTGTCCGCCCCGCAGAACAGTCCCCAGCGCCCCGGGCGTGGTCGGCCAGTCCGGCGAAGTGGTACCGGCGGTCACGTAGGCGTTGCCCTGCGCGTCCAGGGCCAGGTTGTGCGTGCTGAGGACCTCCCCGCCGCTGCCGCCCACGTAGGTGCCGTAGATGAGCTGCGAGCCGTCCGGGGAGACCTTGGCCAGGTACAGGTCGTTGCCGCCGTTATAGGACGGGTCGGCCGCACCCGGCGTCGTCGGCAGGTCCGTTGATACGGTCCAGCAAAGCAGGTGGACGTTCTTGTCGGCGTCCACGCGGATGCTGGCGTCGTGCGAATCGTTCGCCGTGCCGCCCAGAAAGGTCGCCCACTCGACCGCCGAGCCGTCGTTGCGGATCTTGACGATGCCGGTGTCGTTCCCGCCGCGCGGCGCGCTTTGGTAGGCGTTGGTGAACCACGCCGCCGGGGGCAGGGCCCCGCCGGTGGTGCAGCCCAGCGGGACGTACACGTCTCCGTCGGCGTCCAGGGCCAGGTCGCGGCACATGGCGGCCACGCCGATGTACGTGGACCACACCAGGCTGCCGCCGTCGGGGGCGAGTTTGGCCACGAAGGCGTTCTGCTGGCCGTAGCCCCCCGCCGGCCCTCCCTGGAACGTGGGCTGGAGGGCGTTGTGGACGGGGAAGCCCGGCCCGGCGCGCCCGGCCACGTACACGTACCCGTCGGCGTCCACCTCGACGGCGTAGGCGCGGTCGTAGTTGGGGCCGCCCAGGTACGTCGACCAGATCAGGTTGCCGGTGGGTCCAAACTTGGCCACGAAGGCGTCGAGGTAGCCGGAGGTCCCGATGTCCGAGCCGCCGGTCGAATAGGTCCGCTGGTAGGCCCCCGGGGTGGTGGGGAAGTTCGCCGAGGCCGTCCCGCCCACGACGTAGACGTTGCCCGCGGCGTCGGAGCAGACGTCGCGGGCGTGCTCCCAGTCGCTCCCGCCCAGGAACGTCGAGAAGGCCACGTCGTACTCCAGGGCACCGGCCGATGATGCCCAGGCCACGAGGCACACCGCTGCCACAACCAAGCCTGCACGCGTAATGCGCATGGCAATCCTCCTTTGACGAGCGCCTGCTGTGTGAGCCGAGCTTTTGCAGGCGGTTTCCGGCTGACGGTCACCGCCAGCAACTGCCGTATTCTACCTTGCTTTGGCGTTTTCGACAAGCCGCTCCCTTGCCGGGTGCATGAAGGGCCCTTGACAGGACGCGGGCTCCCCGCCCCGGAACGGATGGATTTGCCCGGAAACTCCTCCGATGGCGGCACGCGCGCGTTATCGGCTTGCAGCAGCCCGCGCCCGTGGTAAACTCGGGGCTCCAGCCGACAGAGAGGACTTTGCCATGAACGCGTTTCTGTATCTGTCGCTGATCCCGGAGTCCCTGGTCGCTTCCATGCTCCCCCCGCGGGAGTTCGGGGCCTACCTGGCCACCGGAACGCGCAAAAGGCCCCATGGCCAGGCAATGTTCTTCCAGGTCAGGCCCGACTTCCAAAGCGATTACTTCGACATCGCCAGCGCCGACCGGCAATGCCTGCCCCACGCCGACGGCCAGCCCAAGCACTCGGTGTACCTGGGCGTCTACCGCGTGCTCGAGCACGTCCCCCTGGACGCCATACAAAACCTCTATCTGGCCACCGCCCATGGCCGGGTGCTGGAAATCCAGCCCGCCCCGCTGCCCCGCGAGCCCGGCGTGAAGTACCACCTGTACCAGGAGATCGTGCCGGTCAGCCCGCTGATTGCCAGCTCCCTGTCGCCTCAGGACTTCCGCAGGCACATCACCGACCCGGCTCGGCCGTTCCACGTCCCCCGGATATGCTTCGCCCAGCTCGACCTGGGCGAGCTGGCGGACGATCCGGCCTCCGGCACCGGCGCCGGCCTGCCGTATCCCAACCTTGAGCACATCCGAAGCTGTCTTTGCGAGCTGACGCCGCAGGGCACCAAGGAGACCAAGACGGTCGATCGCATCGGGCGGCGCAGCCTGATCTACCGTTCCGTCAAGAGCGGCTTTTACGTCGGCGACGAGCAGGGGCTGCTGTTCTATCCCTTCCCCACCCGGCCGCAGTTGGAGGGGGAGTACTATTCCTGGTGGCGGTGCGCCAACGACGCCGAGCTGGAGCACACCGCCTTCGCCCTGTGACGGCCGCCCCGAGCTTGCCAGCGTGGGAAGCCGCCCAAGCGCGATTTCGGGGAGAACAAGGCGGAGGAGCGGAACCTGGTGATGCTCGGGTCGGCCGAGGGTCGCTGCGGCTGCGGCGGGTGGTGTGGCCGTGCCGGCGCTGCCGGCCAGACGAGCGGGCCGGCTCTGTTGGAGGTCAGAACCGCATCTGCAATCGGCAGCCCACCACGTAGGCCCCGTGCACGCCATCCACGCCACCGGGGTTCCGCACGTACTGGAATGACGGGGACAGGCTCAGCCAGGGGGTGATCCTGGCGTTGTAGTACACCTCGATCGCGGATTCGCACGACCTATCGTACCCGGCGGCCGCGACCAGCCTGCCCAGGGCGAAGCCGGCGGCCAGCACGTCCTCGTCACGGGTGGGGAGCAGGCCCTTATACCGCACCCCTGCGCTCCAGAAGCTGCTGATGTCGCTTACCGCATCATCGGCCAGGCCGTAACGAACGAAGGCGCCGAGTCCCTGATCGGCTTTGCCGCCGTCCCCGGCGGGCTCTCGCCACAGCATCTGGTCGAGGCTGAGGTAGAGGCCCGTGTCGTCGCGCTTGGTCCCCCCGCCATGCTTGTCCTTGTCTTGCGGGTCGTACCAGAAGCCGACCCGGTACATGCCCGCCAGCGGGCCGTTCGGCGAGGGGACGTGCGGGGCAAAGCCCATCTCGAAGATGCTGAAGAAATGGTCGGGGCCGTGGAAGGCCGTGTTGAAGCCGGTCTCCCTCTTGTCGGCCTGGGCATCGGCGACCGCCGCCGACAGGTACCACCACTCCAAAGGCTCGAGGTGCACGAACATGCCCAGCCCGTCCTTGGGGAAGGGAATCGTGGGGTTGTTCACCAGGGCGCTGTTGAGGAACTGGCAGGTCTCGTCGTTGGCGTAGGCGTTGCCGTCGAAGGCGCCGGGACGGTGCCGGCATTCGAACCCGGCCGACCCTCGAGCAGCGACTGCTGATAGTAGAGCCTGGCCAGATAGATGCTGTAGTCCCCGCTTGCGTCGTCGTTGACGTCGCCCACGGCGCTTCCCACGCAGGAGGCGTCCAAGCCGTCAGACCAGCTTCCTTTGGCCTTGGCGAAGATGGCCGCGCCTGCCACGTTGAGCAGCTTCTCCAGGTCGAGTGCCAGGCCCAGGTCGTAGCTGCCGGCGTATCGGCCGCTATGGCGATGGGTGCTGATTCCACCCCGAAGGTTGACCTGATACACCTGGGTGAGGTCGAGTTGGATCTTCACCCCGGCCGACGCCAGGTGCTTGCCGAAGCCGAGCCAATCGTCCGTGAGCGTCTGTCGCTCGAAGAGCGCGTGGGCCCTCGGCGTGACCTCTGCCGCGGCGCCGCCCGGAGCTTCCGCCGACCCCGGCTGCTGGGCCTGAGTATTGCCTTGCCACAAGGCCAGGGTGAACGGCAACAAGAGCAGGGCCACGCGTCCTCGCGGTGGGCTGCGGCTTACTTGCTGGTCCGGGCAGCAGCTTCCGGCATCTCGGGCAAACATGGGATGCACTCGAACCCTCTGGCTGCAGGGCTTGGCGTTCCAGGCACGACGGGCCAGGTCTGGCCGCTTGAGAACGCCCGCCGCGCCCGCCGGCAGCGCCGGAGCCCTTGGCCTCGCGGCGGTCCTGCCGGCTCATTGAGGCGTCCCCGACGCCGCCGGCGGCGCGGGCGCGGCCCTTACAGGGAGCGGCATCGATTCATGGCAGACCGCGGGGCCGACCCCACTCGGCCCCCGGCCGCCTGGCGGCATGCTGCCGCGTGCAAAGGCAATTGTCAGTCGCTGGCCGGAGGGTGGACCCGCACGCATTCAGTTCCTCGTCCTGCCTTTTGGCCACCAAGGCCGCACCGGCAAGCCTGACGCGGTCCATGCAAGCACAGTGCCAAGGTGCCGTCGGCTGGGTCCGGGCCGGAATAACCGGGTCTGAGCTGCCAATCGGGCCGCGTGTGTTCTGCCTGAGGGGTTACCCCCGGGGTTGGGCGGACAGCTCCTGCCCGCTGGTGGCGCCGGAATATCCAGGCAGGGTTCAGGGAAGCAGGACGCGTCTGGCCGGCAGAACCTCACTCGCCCAAGGCTGCCCCGGCTAGGTCAGCCCGGGTCAAGAGCTGATCACGGCGACGGCACGCATCCCAGCGGCGGCAGCGGCGCGGCGAAGGTGGGCCGGATGCTGCTGGAATTCTTCCGGACCGATCCGCTGGCGCGGGGCTGGTTCGTGGCGGAGAAACGATAGCGGCCGGAATGGGGCTCACCCCGCCGGGGCCGGCCGGCGGCCGGTCACACGAACACCAGCCCCCCCAGCCGGGCCACGTCGCTGCGGTACTCGTACCCCTGGCACCAGATCATCCGCCGGTTCCGCGTGACCGAGGGGTTCGTGAAGAGGTTCATCCGCCACCTCTCGCCCCGCCGGGGCCGGCGGCCGAGCTGCTCCCACGGAATGACCAGGTCGAACCGCCAGGAGCTGTCGGTGTGCTCGAAGTGGCCCTGGCAGCCGCGCAGCGTCGTGGGCGGGTGGTGGATCATCCGCCCGCCGGGCAGCTCCTCGAAGGCCGCCGCGGTGCCGCCCTCGCCGCGAAAGTAGATGGTGTACTGGAGCACGCGGCGGTGCGTGCTGCCCGGGTCGAGGAAGACCTGCATGAATCCGGTCTGGTTCTGGGTGCCGCGGTGCTGCCCCCACAGGGCCCGGCGCTGGGGCCAGTCAATGTCGTGCTCGCGCAGCGAGACCTTCAGGCCGGCCGGGGCGGCGGTGGCCCGGCAGTCGCAGCGGCCCGGGCCGAAGAAGTCCTGCCGGCGGAAGAACGAGCCGAAGTCCTCCCAGCAGCGCTCGCCCCAGCGGTAGCAGTGGTCGCGGACCATGGCCCGGAAGCCCTCGTCGGGGCCGGTGCGGTCGTCGGCGGGGCAGCTCATGGTCGGCGGGGTGAGCCAGTCCAACTCGGCGCGGACGTACTCCACCCAGGCCATGACGTTGTCGCGGTACAAGGCGTGCTGCGGCCGGGCCAGCAGCCGGACGGCCCGCTCGGCGGCCCGCAGCGACTGGCTCAGCAGGCGGCGGTTGCGGGCGGCCATTTCCTTGCGGACGGAGACGTACGGCCGGCACATGCGGCGGATTTCGTTGTAGCGCTCGTGGGAGGCCAGGTAGGCCTTCAGGGCGGGGAAGGGGAAGTCGTCGTTTTGGTGGTCGAGGATGGCGGCGAGTGCCTGGGCGTCGGCGGCGGGCATGTACGGCCCGGAGGCGGTGGTGGAGCAGTAGGCGTCGGTCTCGCGGAGGTGCTCGCCCAGGACGCGGGCGCTATCCAGCATGAGCCGGCGGGCCCGGCGCAGGTGGTTGAAGAAGGCCCGCCGGTTGGCGGGGAAGTAGCAGGAGTACAGGGCGATGGCGATCTCGATCTCGCGCCAGATCCGCTCGCCGTTGCGGACGTTCCGGGCGACCTGCTCGAGGAAGGGCCGG
>LJUF01000054.1 GCA_001303665.1 Phycisphaerae bacterium SM23_33
CCGGCAAGGAATTGGCCCCGGGCCCCTACCACCCGCCCCAGCCGCCGACAGCCGCCCGCCCGCGGCACGTGTGCGCGTAGCTGCCTGTTTTTCCAGGACTTTAAAACGCCCCGCCCGCTTTCGAAGGAGGCCCCTGGCCTGCCCGCCCGGCCGCCCCTCTGCCCGGCAAAACCGCCGAAACGGCTTACGACCCATTTCTGCGAAAGCACTTAGCTCAAAGCCGCCCGGGGGCTTAGGGATGCGCAGACGGGCTGGCGGGACGGCGGAACTCAATTGAATCCTGGTTCCGGCGGAGCGAAGGCGGCGGCGTCAGGCCTGCGGGCGGAGATGGCAGGCGTGGTAGTGCCTGGGATTGCCCGGTGTGGGCAGGAAGGCGGGGGCCTCGGCCACGCACCTGCGGGCCACGGCCACGGATCGGCCCAGCACGTTGACGCGGCAGACTTCGCCGGGCGGCAGCGGCGGGACGGCCCGGCCGCCCTGGGGAGCCGGCTGGCCGGCCGCGGCCTGGCGGGTCAGCGGGCAGCGCGGGTGGAACGGGCAGCCCGGCGGCGGGTTGATGGGTGAGGGGGTCTCGCCCTCCAACTGAACCCGGCTTCGGCGGCGTGCCGGGTCGGGCACGGGCACGCTGGACAGCAGGGCCTCGGTGTAGGGGTGCAGGGGGTTGGCGTACAACTCGTCACGCTCAGCCAGCTCGACGATCTTGCCCAGATACATGACGGCCACGGCGTCGGCGAAGTGCTCCACCACCGCCAGGTTGTGGGCGATGAACAGGTAGGTGAGGCGGAACTCTTCCTGGAGATCCTTGAGCAGGTTGAGGATCTGGGCCTGGATGGAGACGTCCAGGGCGCTGACGGGCTCGTCGCAGACGATGAAGCTGGGCTCGGAGGCCAGCGCCCGGGCGATGCCGATCCGCTGGCGCTGCCCGCCGGAGAACTCGTGCGGGTAGCGTCGGGCGTGGGCGGCCTCCAGGCCGACGCGCTCCAGCAGCCGGCCGACGCGCTCGCGCCGCTCCTGCCGGGTGGCGCACAGGCCATGGACCTTCAGCGGCTCGCCGACGATCCCGCCCACGGTCATGCGCGGGTTCAGGCTGCCGAAGGGGTCCTGGAAGATCATCTGCATGTACCGCCGCAACGGGCGGATGGCCGACGGCGGAAGCATGAACAGCTCGTAATCGCCGAAGAAGACCTGCCCCCCGGTGGCCGGTATCAGCCGCAGGATCGACCGCCCCACCGTGGTCTTGCCCGAGCCGCTCTCCCCCACCAGGGCCAGGGTCTTGCCCGGGGGGATGGCCAGCGACACGCCGTCCACGGCCCGGACGAACTGCTTGTGGAACAGCCGGCCCCGGACGGGGAAGTAGGTCCGCAGGTCGCGGACGACGAGAAGCGGCTTTTCAGTCTGCTGGTTCATTCTGCTCCGGTGGGTGATAGGGAATGGGCGCGGCGGCCGGGTCGCCGGCGGGCGCCTCGGCGTAGCCGGGGCATTCCCAGCAGGCGGCGTAATGGTTCGGCTGGAGGAGGCGGAGCGGCGGCTCGGCGGTCTGGCAGCGTTCCAGGCCGGCCCCGATGAGGCAGCGCGGATGGAACTTGCAGCCGGCGGGAAAGGCCAGCGGGTTGGGCACGCTGCCGGGGATGGTCTCCAGGCGGCGCTTCTTCTGCCCCAGGCGGGGCAGGGAGCGGAACAGCCCCTGGGTGTAGGGATGCAGCGGGCGTTGGAACAGGGCCTGGACGTCGGCGAGCTCCACCAGCTTGGAGGCGTACATGACGGCGACGACGTCGGCGGTCTCGGCCACCACGGCCAGGTCGTGGGTGATGAGCATGATGGTCAGGCCGCGCTCGGCCTTGAGGCGCTTCAGCAGGTCCAGGATCTGGGCCTCGATGGTCACGTCCAGGGCGGTGGTGGGCTCGTCGGCGATGAGCAGGTCGGGGTCGCAGGACAGGGCCATGGCGATCATGGCCCGCTGGCGCATGCCGCCGGAGAGCTGATGGGGATATTCCTTGTAGCGCTGGGCGGGGTCGGGGATGCCGACCTGGGAGAGCACGGCGACGGCCTGGTCCCGTGCCCGCCTGCCGGGCAGCCTCTGGTGCAGGCGGATGGCCTCGACGATCTGGTTGCCGACGGTGTAGACCGGGTTCAGGCTGGTCATGGGCTCCTGGAAGATCATGGAGACCTTGGCGCCGCGGACCTGGCGCATCTGGCGCTCGCGGAGTGCCAGCAGCGAGGTGCCGTCCAGCAGGACCTCCCCGGCGACGATCCTGCCCGGCGGGTGCGGCACCAGCCGCATGATGGAAAGCGCCGTGACGCTCTTTCCGCAGCCGCTCTCGCCCACCAGGGCGAAGGTCTGCCGCCGGCCGACGGCGAAGCTGACGCCGTCCACCGCCTTGACCACGCCGTCCATGGTGAAGAAGTGCGTTTGCAGCCCGCGCACGGTCAGGATGGCGGCGTTTTCGCTCACGCGGTCCTCAGCCTCGGGTCCAGGGCGTCTCGCAGCCGGTCGCCCACGATGT
The DNA here is from genome assembly GCA_001303665.1 of Phycisphaerae bacterium SM23_33. Lineage (GTDB taxonomy): Bacteria > Planctomycetota > Phycisphaerae > SM23-33 > SM23-33 > SM23-33. The sequence continues at coordinate 2,505 of LJUF01000054.1, forward strand.
TCCAGGCCAGCACGATCAGGAAGGTCGCCGCGACGGCGGAGGTGATCTCCCACCACCGCCCCACCACCAGGTCCATCTTGGCGGCGTCGATCATGGCCCCCCAGCTGGGGATGCCGGTGCCGACGCCCAACCCCAGGTAGCTGAGCATGACCTCGGCGCTGATGGCGCCGACGAAGCCCAGCGAGAAGTTGATGATGCCGATGTGCAGGACGTTGGGCACCACGTGCCGAAACAGGATGACGATGCTCGGCGTGCCCACGGCCCGGGCGGCCAGGACGTAGTCCAGCTCGCGGATCTTCATCACCTCGGCCCGCACCAGCCGGCAGGTGCCCACCCAGCTCATCATCCCCAGGGCGATGTACACCCCCGACATGCCGTGGCCCAGGTCCATCTCGAAGGGGGTGTTGGCAAACAGCACCGTCTCGGCGAAGGCGAACTTGATGGCGATCAGCCGGATCAGCCCCGGAATGCTCGCCACGGTGGTGTAGAACCAGACGATGAGATCGTCGAGGCGGCCGCCGTAGTACCCGGCCACGGCCCCGAGGACGATGCCCAGGGGCACGGCGATGATGTTGGCCATGAACCCCACGGTCATGGAGGTGCTGGCGCCCAGCAGCGTCTTCTGAAGGACGGAGCGGCCGAACTCGTCGGTGCCCATGGGGTGGGTCAGGGAGGGCGGGCGGTTGATGTTGTCGTAGTCGTAGCTGTCGGCCCAGTCCGACCAGACGAAGGGGCAGACCACGGCGATGAGGGCGTACAGGACGACCACCGCGAAACAGGCCACGGCGGCCTTGTCGCGGCGGAGGCGGCGGGCGGCGTCGCCCCACAGGCTGCGGGCGTCGGCCCCGCCCGGTGCCCCGGAAATCGTCATGTCAGCCGCTCCGGTCAAGGCCGCCTCCTATCGCAGCCGGATGCGCGGGTCGAAGACCGCGTACAAAACGTCGGTCAACAGCAGCCCCAGCGTGTACAGCGCCGCCGTCAGGAACGTCAGGTTGGTGACGATGGGGATGTCGCGATCGTTGATGCTGCCCAGCATCAGCGGCCCCAGCCCGGGGATGCCGAAGAACTGCTCCAGCAGCAGCGAGCCGATGATCAGGAACGGGATGGCCGTCACCAGCGAGGTCAGGATCGGGAGCATGCAGTTGCGGAGCACGTGCCGGAACAGCACCCCGGGCAGGGGCACGCCCTTGGCCATGGCGGTGCGGACGTAGTCGCGGTTGACCTCGTCCAGGATGACCGTGCGGTAGAAGCGCACGCTGGCGCCCACGCCGGCGATGACGGCAATGGCCACGGGCACGTAGATGTTGGTCGGGTAGCGCAGCCCCCAGGCGGCCGTGGGCTTGACGTTGAACATGAACCACTGCACGCCGATCATGTACGCCAGATACGGCACGCACATGCCCAGCACGGCCAGGAAGGTCATCAGGTAGTCAAACCAGGAGCCGCGGAAGTACGCCACCACGCAGGCTACCACCAGCGCCAGCAGCCAGCCCAGGGCCATGGCCGGCACGGTCAGGGCCAGGGAGTACTTGGCCCGCTCGGCAACGATCTTGGTGAGCTTCTCGTCGGTCTTGAAGCTGCGGGCCTCAAAGGTCAGCGACTGCCGCAGGTGCCAGAAGAACTGGGTGTTCCAGAACTCCGGCTTCCAGAACTGCACGTGCACGGCGGTGTTCAGCACCAGCGGCAGGTTCATGCGGTGGCGTTCCATCCAGGCGTCGCGGGCGGCCTTGCCCAGCTTGGGGTTGACGTAGCGGGCCGAGACGTCCCCCGGGATGGCCCGGAACAGGATGAACGTCAGCAGCATCACGCCGAAGATGGTGAAGACCGCCTGGATGAGTCGCCGGAGGATGAACGCCAGCACGCCCTACCTCCCGCCCCTGGCCCTGCGCAGGGCCGTGTCCAGCCGCTGGTACTTCAGGTAGCCGTAGCCGATGGGGTGCGGCTTGACGTTGTGGACCCAGTCGTACACCAGCACGAACGACAGCGGCTCGCTCAGCAGCAGCACCGGGCAGTCCCGGCTGATCATGTTCACCATGCGGACGTAGATCTCGGTCCGCTCGGGCGTGTCGGGCATGGTGCGGGCCCGCTCGTACAGTTTGTCGAACTCCGGATTGGAGTAGTTGGAGTTGTTGGTGAACTTGGCGATGTTGGGAGAATAGAAAAGCTGGAGGAAGTTCTCGGCGTCGGGGTAGTCGGCGTGCCAGCCCATCGTGTAGATCTGGCACTGCTTGTTGTGGACTTTCTCCTGGAGCCCCGGCCAGTCGTTGGGAATGACGCGAAGCTTCAGCCCGAGCTTTCCGAACTGCTGCTGCACGAACTCCCCCATCCGCAGCACGGCCCGGTCGCGGCCGGGCAGGTCCAGCTTCAGTTCCGGAATCTCGCCGTTGACCAGCCTGCCCGCCGCCGCCAGCTCCTCTTTGGCCTGGGCCATCTTCCGCTTGGCCGCCTCCAGGTCCAGCCGGTAGTAGGGCCCCGGGCCGGCCACGGCGTGGGTCTTGAACGAGCTGGGCAGGATGTTCACCGCCCGTATGCCCCGGCCGTTGTAAAGGACCTTGATGTGGTTCTCCACGTCGTAGGCCAGGCACAGCGCCTGCCGCAGCGACGTGCTGGCCCCCATCACCGGGTCTTCCACGTTGAACACCAGCCAGTACACCGCCGGCGACTCGTACTTCAGCAGCCGGATGCCCCGCTTGGCCCACTTGGCCTCCAGCTCCTTGCCGGGGGTGATGACGAACTCGAACACCTCCTTGGGAATGCCGCTGGCGTCGGTCTGCTTGGTCAGAAAGCGCATCCAGGCCGAGTAGTCCTCCGCCACGTAGTCCATGCGGACCACGTCGATGAAGGGCACGCGCTTTCCCTTGTCGGCCAGCAGCCCGGCCTGCTCGTCGCCGGGGGCCCCCTCGGAGGGGTATTCCTCATACCGGAAATCGGGGTTGCGCTCCAGCACGATGAGCGACTTCCGCCGGAACTCCTTGAGCAGGTAAGGCCCGGTGCCGACGACCTGCTCGGCCTCGCGGATTTCGGTGGTCCGCCGGGCGACCGGGATGGGCCGGCGGCCGCCCTTGCCGTCGTCCTGGGTGCCCAGCCAGTAGTCCACCACCTCGCGCGGCACCGGGGCGTACACGCTCATGGCCAGCACGTAGATCATCTGGGGGAACCGCTCCCGCAGCCTGATCTGGAAGGTGTGCTCGTCCAGGGCCCGGACGCCCTCCACCGGCAGGTCGTAGCGCGAGAAGTCGCCGGCCTTGTAGCTCCCCGACTTCTCCCGCCACTCGTCCAGTCCGGCCACGCGCTCACTCAGAAACGCCCACGCCAGGCCGGTGTTGATGTGATAGTCCGCCACGCGCTTGTACGCCAGCACGAAGTCGTCGGCGCGGACGGTCCGGGTCTTGTGGGCGCCGTCGGGACCGGTGCCGAAGCAGGGGTTGGCAGAGTACTTCACCCCGCCCTTGAGCTTGATGGTGTAGGTCAGGCCGTCCTCAGAAATGCTCGGCATTTCCGCGGCCAGTTGGGGCACCACCTCCAGGGGCCGCTTCAGCCAGTCATAGGTATACAAACCCTCGTAAAAATCGCCCTGAATGCCCGCGCTGGTGGTGTCGCCACAGGTGGCCGGGTCCAGAGACTTGACCTCCGCTCCGTAGCTGCTGTACTTGACGACCTTGCCGGCGTACTGGCCTTCCTTCTCGCCGCGGAGATACACGATCGGCAGCAAGACCAGGCCCAGGACCACCGCCGGCGCCGTCACGTAAAACCACTTCATGGCAACGGTCCAGCATACCCGGCCGGAAGGGTCAAGTGAAGCGTATGTCGCCTGGGGAGGGGCTGTGGCGGAGACAGGCCGACTGGCGGCGGCTTGCCGCCCGCGCCCGCCGCCTTGGCGCAGGCTTGCAGCGATCAGGGCTTGGCCGGAAGCGTCGCCGGCTGGGTGGCCCCCTGCGTGGCCGGGGTCGTCGTCAGCTTCACGCGCATCTTGACGCCCCGGTCGTTGAGCCTGGGCTGCCAGAAATCCACCATGCTCACCAGCGCCTCCAGGGGCTGGACCTTGGCCGACATCTTCTCGTCCGAAATGATCCTGCGGATGGGGCTCTGCCCGGGCTTGAGGATCTCCACCAGCCGTCCCTCCAGGTCCAGGATCAGGTCCTTGAGGGCCTCGACGAGGGCCTCGTCCTTCTGGTTTTTTTCCTCGGCCCAGGCCCGGGCGGCCGCCGCCATGGCGTCGGCAAACAGTTGCACGGCCAGCTTCTCGTCGGCCAGCTGAACGCCGGGGCCGACCATGGGCAGGGCCTTGAGGTAGGCATCGGCCATGCTGGAGTCGCCGGCCTGCAATTCCTTGCACCGCGCCAGCCAGACCTTATCCAGGGCGTCGCGCAGCTGCCTGGCCAGCGACCCCTCCACCTCCGGGTAGGGGCTGAGGGCACGCAGCACCTCCGACAGCACCGGCCCGGAGGGTTCCTTCAGTCCCATGTCTTGCAGCGTCGCCAGCATCGTCTGGGCGTGCCGTCCCCCCAACTGCAACAGCCGCTTGCCCGTGGACGTCCGCCGCGGGTCCCCTCTCAGCGTGGTCCAGTAGGCCTTGGCCGCCCAATACCGCACGCCGGGGTTGCTGTGCCCGGCCATGGCCACCAGCAGCGGCTGGATGCTGACCTGCTTCATGTCCTCGGCCATCATGCCCACTTGGATTTCCTTGACCCGGCTGAGAGGGTCGGCCTTCAGCGACAACAAGGGGGCGGCCTGGGCGGCGAACTGGGCGGCGTATTCCCACTGGTAGTAATCTGAACCCTGAACGGCGTAGCCCTTCTCCAGGTGGCCGCGGGCCGCCTCCAGCTGCTCCATCGTCTTGGCTTGCCTGACGCGTTGGGCGCCGTCGGCGGTGTACTCCTCGATCACTCGTTTCGCCGCGTCCGTCAGTGGCCCCTGCGCCGGCAGCTTCCTCAGGTCCTCCAGGCTGGCGGCGGCCGCGCCGGCATGCGTCAAAGCGATACACCCGGCGGCGAACACCGCGGGCAGCAGGCTCGTGGGTCTGGTCATCAGTCAAATCCTCGTGGAGACTCCGCCGGCGGCGGAGCCGCCCGCCTCCGGAGCAGCTTGGGGCAAGTCAACGGCTGTAGCGACCCCGATGGTAGGTCCGCGGAGCGGGCCTGTCAAGCCCCCATGCCGCCCCGTCGGCGGCCGGGCTTGACGCCCGCCGGCGGCCACAAATACAATCCCCCGCCATGGCACCGCAGCGCTCAGGACAGCCGGTGGGTTCTGCCCGCAGCGACCGCATCTCGCCCCTGGCGGTCAAGCGCCTCAGCCTGTACCTCCGCTGCCTGGAGGAACTGGCCCAGCAGGACCAGACCACCGTCTCCAGCCGACAACTGGCCAAGGCCCTGGGCCTGACCGACGCCCAGGTCCGCAAGGACCTGGCCTATTTCGGCCAGTTCGGCCGGCCGGGCGTCGGCTACGCCGTCCAGGACACGGTCACCCGGCTGCGCGTGATCTTCGGCACCCAGAAGGACTGGGAGGTCGCGGTGGTCGGGGTCGGCAGCATCGGCAGGGCGCTGCTGGGGTTCAAGGGCTTCGGCCAGAGGGGCTTTCGCCTGGCGGCGGCCTTCGACAAGGACCCGGCCAAGATCGGCAGGAAGATCGGCGGCGTGCTCGTCCAGTCGGCGGGCGAGCTGGCCGCCACCGTCCGGAAGAAGCGCATCCGGCTGACGGTGCTGGCCGTCCCCGCCCAAGCCGCCCAAGAGGTCGCCGAGGCCCTGTGCCGGGCCGGCGTGAAGGGCATCCTCAACTTCGCGCCCGTCCGGCTGAACGTGCCCGACGACGTGGCGGTGGTCCCGGTGGACCTGGGCAGCCTGCTCCAGCAGCTCAGCTACTTCGTCACCGCCGCCCAGGCCGGAAACCAGACCCATCCCGGGGTCCGGCGCGACCTGACCTGACCGGCGGGGCGGCCGCGCGCCGGGGCGGCTCAGTCGTAGCTGCCCTCGCGCCGCCACACGTCCAGGATGAGCTCGTACCGCCGCAGGTCCATGCCCGTGTAGATGCAGTTGCTGGTGGAAAAGACGTACCCCCCGCCGGGCATGCCGTGCCGCAGGGCGTGGCGGGCCGATTCCACGCACTGGGCGTCCGTGCCCGTGTCCAGCAACGCACAGGAGACGTTGCCGATCAGGCACACCTTCTCGCCGACCCGGCGCTTGACCTCAGCGATGTCCACGCCGCCCTGCGGGTCGAGGCTGTGCAGGGCGTGCGGCCGGGCCGCCACCAGGCGGTCCAGGATCGGCATGATGTTGCCGTCGGTGTGCTTGATCACGTAGAAGCCCAGCTCGCGGTAGGCCGCCACCAGCCGGGTCAGGTACGGGGCCACGAAATCGTCGAACATGGCCGGCGAGAGGAACGGGTTGTCGTTGAAGCAGTAGTCCGAGCACAGGGCGAAGCCGTCCACCACCCCGCCGCGGGCGTAGAACCGCGCCCGCTCCACCGCCGTGTCCACCATCCGCCGGGCCTTGTCCTTCGCCTCCTGCGGCCTCTCCACCAGCCAGGCGGCGAACTCCATCATCTCCGTGCCGCTGGGGATGGCGTAGGTGGCGTCGCCCGGCAGCAGCAGGCAGTAGCGGTCGCCGGAAAGCTCGCGGACGTGCTCCAGGCAGCGCTGCTGCTCGGCCGCCCGCTCGTCGCCCCAGCCGCCGGGGGAGATGAAGTAGATGGCCGAGTGCTCGAAGCGCTCGGCGATCTTCACGTACAGGTCGGCGATGTCGCGGCGGTGGAGTTCGCGCTCGGCCTGGCTCATCTGGTCCCACTGGGAGAAGACCCGATGGGCCGGATGCACGCGGCCGAAGGCCTCCATCGTCAGGTAGAACACCAGCTCAAAGTGCGGCACCCGCCCCGGCGGCTGTTTGCCTTCCAGGGCGGCGATGAACTTTTCCCGCGGCGTCATGCCGGCCATTAGAACAGCCCCCCCGCCACGCGGCAACAGGCCGGCGGCCGGCCCAAGCACCGGCAGCGATGAAAGCTCTTTATTCGACCCGCCCGCTGCGCCTACAATGGGCGGCGAGCGAGGAAGAGGATGACTTGGGCCACAGGGGGCCTGAACATCGGAACCGGCGGGAGGTGACGCGATGGCACCGCATCGATTGAAAATCCACGCCCACCCGACCATGCGGAACGTCCGCATGGTGCTGGGGTTCTCCGGATGGATGAACGGAGGGGAGGTGTCCACCGGCACGATTGAAACCCTCGTTCAAAAGCTCGACGCCCGCCCGCTGGCCGAGATCGACTCGGAGGACTTCTATATCTTCAGCTTTCCCGGCTCGATGGAGGTCTCCTCGCTGTTCCGCCCGTACACGAAGATCGAGGAGGGCCTGATCACCGCCTTCCAGGGGCCCGCCAACACCTTCTTCTACAGCGAGCCGCACAACCTCATCCTGTTCGTCGGCAAGGAGCCGAATTTCAAGTGGCCCGAGTACGGCGAGTGCATGTTTTCGCTGGCCAGCCAGTTCGGGGTCTCGATGATCTACTTCATCGGCAGTGTGGCCGGGCTGGTGCCGCACACCCGCGAGCCGCGGCTGTTCAGCTCCGTCTCCGACCCAGGCCTGAAGCCGGCGATGCAGGGGCTGGGGGCCCGATTCAGCAGTTACGAGGGTCCGGCCAGCATCAGCACGTACCTGACCCGGCTGTCGTCGCAGAAGGGCATCCCCATGGCCAACCTCGTGGCGGAGATCCCCCCGTACGTGCAGGGCAAGAATCACCGCTGCATCGAGGCCATGACCCGCCGGCTGGCGGGCATATTGAACCTGCACATCGAGCTGGACGACCTGCGGGCACTGGCCGACCGACTGGAGGAACGGCTCAACGAGGCGGTCCAGGCCCACCCGGAACTGCTCGAACGCATCCAGAAGCTCGAGGAAGACTACGACAACGAGGTCTTCGACACCCAAATGGGCGACCTGAAGGACTGGCTGGAGCGGAAAGGCATCCGGCTGGATTGACACGACCGCGCCGGGCTCCGTCAGACTTCCCGTGAGGCCTGCCCGAGGGCGACAGGCGCGCCCGGCCGCTGCCCTTTTTCACCGACCACGCCTACCCCCCGGGTCTTGGAACAGGCCCGGCCGGGCCGGCGGGCGCACTCGCCGGCTTGTCCTCGGCCGGCCGCAGCGGCTGAATCTCCGGCTCCTTCAGCTCCAGCTTCACCCGCACTGTGAGGCGCTTCCCGGAAGGCTTCATGCCCTCCAGCGCCACGTCGAAGGCCTCCGGCATATAGTCAAAGCGCACCCCCTCCAGAAGTTTCCCCCACTCGTACGGCTTGCCGTTGATGCGGACGGTGACGTCCGTACAGGCGGCCACCTTGATCCCCGGGCGGAACCTCACTACGTAATCCTTCTCGAAGCGGGCGACCTTCTCCGCCTGCCCGGTCTGGGTGTCGATGCTGAAGATGTAGAAGCAGTCCAGCGTCTTGACCGCCACCAGGCCGGTTGCGCCCTCCAGCCGCACGGGCACGGGCTGGCAGCACGCGCTCTCGTGAAGGTAAATCCCCACCTGCTGCTTCCGCCGGTCGTACCGAACGGCGGCCCCGGTCACGTCGAACAGCCGCAGCCCGCGCGGCTGCACCTGCACCGACAGCGTCCCCGCGGCCTTGCCCAGGGCCTCGCGCAGCTCGATGAGGCTGCCCTGCTTCATGCGCACGTCAATGCTCACGTCGATGTGCGAAGGCGGCAGCTCGTCCTTGATCTGGTCGTCGCTGCCGGGCGCCCGGCCGGCGCCCCTGCGGCGAAGCGTCCGCACCTGCTTGCGCAGGCTGTCCTCCGAACCGCCGATCATGCCGAACCCGCCCCCGCCGCCCTGGCGCTGCTTCTCCAGCAGCTCCAGGGCCTTGCTCAGACTGTCGGCGGCCCTGCGGTACAGCCCGCTTACCGAATAGATCGAACCCAGCCGCAGGTGGGCGTTGATGTCGTACACCTCGCCGGCCGGGGGGATCTCCAGTATCTTCCGCCACTCCCGCGCCGCCAGTCGCCGCCGGCCCAGCTCGCCCAGCAGCTCCCCGACCACGTAGTGCGGCGCCTCCTTGTCGCCGTTCAGCCCCAGGGCCCGGTCTCTCAGGCGCTCGGCCTCGGCGTCCTCATCCATCGCCTCCAGGGCTTCGGCCTCCAGGTACAGCAGCCGCGCATCCGGCGGGCCGAGCCTGGCGAAGTGCGGCGCCTCCTGAAGCACCTGGCGGTACTTCATCTGCTTCCACAGCGCCGTGAAACGCTTGGCGGCGGTTTCGATGATCTCCTTGGCCAGCCCCGCGTCGCCGCCAGGCCCGGCCAGAATCTGCATCGCCTCCAGCGGCCGGCCCGTCCCGGCGCAGGCCAGCGCCCGGGCGTGGGCCTGGCATGCGTTCTTCGGCTCCCGGATGAGCTCCAGGACCTTCGCATAGACCTCCTCGTCGGCCACGAGCATGAGACATTGCAGCGCCTGCCGGGCCTCGCCCTCCTCCCCGGCCAGCAGCCTGTGCAGCAGGAACAGCCCCGCCTTGCCCTTCAGCTTCTCGCTCAGCTCGCTCAGGGCGCTGCGGCGGTCGGATTCGCTCA
>LJUF01000055.1 GCA_001303665.1 Phycisphaerae bacterium SM23_33
GGCCAGTCCGCCGCCGCTGATCTCGTAGCCCTTCCGGGTGCAGTAGGATTGCAGCCGCGGGTGGGCCAGGGCCTCATGGTCCGGCCAGCCCACCTTGCCCACGTACACGTTCCAGCTCTCGGTCCCGCTGGAATCCTGATACAGCCGCAGGGGAGCCTTCGGCGAGGTGACCTGCAGGTCCTTCTCGGTAAGGGCCACCAGGGGCGAGGAGTCCTTCGCCAGCCGCAGGTTCAGCGTCAGCTCGCCTATGTACACGCTGTTGACCGCGCCCTGGTTGTGGGCGTTGGTCGGCTGGCCGTTCTCGTCGGCGAGCACGGGGTGGTTGTTCTCCACGGTGAAGTCCACGCGGACGTCCGGCCGGCCGGCGGTGAAATACATTCGAGCGGTGAAGTCGAGCGGCGCCTTGCCGGATTCGTCCAGGATGCTGCCCATCACCTTAGCGACGGCCGCCAGCGGGCCCGCGCGCTCGAGCTTTACCGACGTGGCCCGCGGCTTCAGGTCGGGCGTTCCTCCCTCCACGACGCCCAGCTTTCCCGCGGGCCTGTATCGGATCGCCTCGGCGGCCGACAGGGGCTGGAGCAGCGCCCGGCCGGCGACGGTCACCTGGTGAAGGAGATTGAAGTCCGCCGACGTGTTCAGCTCGAACTTCGCCGCGCCCGTGTCGATCGTCATCTTCCCGGGCGTCGCCGTGTCGATGCGGATTGGCTTCTCCGGGGCGGGCCCCGGCCCGGCGGCGTCCAGCAGCAGCGTCTGCCCGGCCCCGGCGCCCACCGAGGCCAGGCAGCCGACCAGCACCCACTTCACCGGCCGCGAGGCCTCGCCCGGCGGGCCCCCCCACCGAGCCAGCACCTCGAACTGGGCCGGGATCGGCTTGCCCGCCTGGTCGCGCAGCCGCAGCCGGGAAGGCTCTGCGACCTGCCAAGCCCTCGGGATCGGCACACCGAAGCCAACGTACTCTCCGGTCCGCGCGACGCCGGCGCGCTCCTGCACCGTGATTCGAACCGCCTCGCCCGCGGCCGCGGCGGCCTGGGGCTGACCTGAGTCCGCGCCTGCTTCGCAAAGCAATAGGACCAGCGACGAGAACACCAGGGCCCGGACCACAAGGACCGCCGCCCGCGACCTGCTCGGTTTCATTTGGCACCTCCGCTGTGTGCGCCGCCCGGCGTCATGCCGGGCGGACCGCCCCTAATGGAACCAGGGTCGGGCCGCAGCTTCAAGCAAGGAGTTCGGCGCGGCTGGCCGGATATGAGGCAGGGCGCGGACTGCGGGCTGGGTTGTTCCGGCCTATTGAGCGTGCGGCCCGCGCGGGGTATCATCCTGCCGGCTCATATTCCAGAAAGGATCGGACATGCCCGAGGTCATTCGCCGCATCCGCCCGACGCCCGTGGACGACTACCTGGACAACCCGCATCGCGGCTGCTGCACCTTCCAGCGCTTCAACGGCGACGAGCTGTTCGCCGGAACCCGATGGTCGGAGGAGGGCCCGACGGAGTTTCCGCAGCGGAAGTACGAACGGCCGGCCCCGGAGTACCTGCCCACGACCGTGGCCTACTGCCGCTGGTTCTGGCGGCTGATGGAGCCGCAGCGGGGCCGGTACGACTTCTCCATGATCGACCGCTCGCTGCAGGTGTGCGACGAGCGCGGGCAGACGCTGGCGGTGCGGCTGATGGCGCACGGCTCGGCCCACCAGCCGCAGGTGCCCGATTGGTACGCCCAGAGCTGCCCCATGACGGAGAACCGCCAGAAGAGGGTTCCCTTCATGGGCCCGGTGTACGATGCGCCGGAGTACTTCGAGCACTGGGGCCGGTTCGTCCGCGAGTTCGCCGCCCGCTACGACGAGCATCCGCTGCTGGAGACGATCGACGTGACCTACATCGGCCCCTGGGGCGAGGGGGCGGGCGAGTGCAGCCCGCCGCAGTGCCGCCGGTTCGCCGAGCTCTGGGCCGAGGCCTTCGTCCACACGCCGCGGCTGGGGATGATCGGCGGGGAGCAGATGAAGGCCGCCATCGCCACCGGCGCCGGCTGGCGCTGCGACTGCTTCGGAGACCAGCGCTTCTTCGGCAGCCCCACCGTCCCCCATTACCTGTCCTGGAACCACATGTTCGACGCCTATCCCAGCAGCCTCGTCCAGTGCGGCGCCCGCGATGCCTGGCGGACCGGCCCGGTCCACTTCGAGACCTGCGGCGTGCCCATGAACTGGTACCGCCTCAACGGCGACATCGACTTCGTCATCCAGCAGGGCCTGAAGTACCACGGCACGTACTTCATGCCCAAGAGCACCGCCCTGCCGCCGGCCTGGATGGACAAGCTGGACGCCTACTGCCGGCAACTGGGATACCGGTTCGTGCTGCGGCAGGCGACCGTCTCGACCCGCGTGCCGCTGGGCGGGCGACTGCACTTCGAGGCCTGGATCGAGAACGTGGGCGTGGCCCCGATCTACCGGCGATATGACTTCGCGGTGCGGCTGCGCCAGGGCAACCGCGAGGCCGTCATCGCCTTCACCGACGAGGACGTCCGCACCTGGCTGCCCGGCGACGCCTACCTCCAGCGGGACATCCCGCTGCCGGAGGGCTTCGACCGCGGCTGGGTGGAGGTCGCCGCCGCCCTGGTCCACCCCAAGACCGAGCAGCCGAGCATCGACTTCGCCGTCAGGGAGCGCTTCCCCGACCGCTGGGTTGACCTGGGCGGCTTCGAGATCGTCGCGGCCTAGCCGCCAGACGTGGGCCCTGCCCGGCGGAAAGAAGCCCGCCTTCGCCCTCGTTGCGCTCGGGCTATGGCGGGCACCCCCTTGCGCCAATGCCCCGGCGGATGAATCCGCCGAAGCCTTGGCGAAGGCGGATGGAGCCGACGTTCCTGGCAGCGAAACAGTCTCTATAGGAAATGCCTCTTTAGGAAGGCGCGCCCTGATCCAGACTTCAGGTATCGCTCCAAGGCATTGGCCCTGCGTTCATTCGCGAACTGCAAAGCCGCAACGAGTTCCCAGGGAGCGTGCTTTGATGTGTGGGAAGACCGCCCGGCGTTGTGCTCTTTGAGGCGATCCTGGAGATTGGCCGTGACACCAACATAGGTCTGCTTCGGGTGCGTGGAACTGCCGCCTTCGCCCTCGCTGCGCTCGGGCTATGGCGGGCACCCCCTTGCGCCAACGCCCCGGCGGATGAATCCGCCGAAGCCTTGGCGAAGGCGGATGGGCCGTACAGGACTCGAACCTGTGACCTCACGGGTGTGATCCGTGCGCTCTAGCCAACTGAGCTAACGGCCCGATGTCAGGCCTGCGGCGGCGCGCCCGGCGGCGGGCGTCAGCCCCTGGGCTGGCCCTCGTCGTCGGAGGCCGCCTCCTCAACCTCGTCCGCCGCCTCCCTGACGTCCTTCTTGACGCCCTTGAGGCCCTTCTTGAACTCCACCAGGCCCTGCCCGAGGCTCCGCCCCACTTCGGGCAGCCGGCGGCCGAAGATCAGCACCGCCACGATGCCGATAACCACAAGCTCCTGCCAGCCTATCATTGCCAGCATCACTGTAAGCTCCGATACGTTCCCGACGCGCTCATTATAGAGTCCCCGCCGGGGCTGTCAAAGCATATCGGCCGGCGCGGCGGAGCCCAGGGCCCGCAGGGCCGCCAGGAAGTCATCCGGGATGGGGGCCTCCAGACGCAGGGTCTTGAGGGTGCCGGGATGCTGGAACTCGATGGCCCGGGCGTGCAGGGCCTGGCGGGTGATGATGGGCCCCTCGGCCACGTCGGACCGGCCTTGAAGCTGGCTCTGATAGATGGGCCCGCCGCCGTAGACGCGGTCACCCACGACGGGATGGCCGATGAAGCTCATGTGCACCCGAAGCTGGTGGGTCCGCCCCGTCTGCGGATACAGCTCCACGAAGCTAAAGCCGGCGGCGACGGCCCCCGCTCGGGGGAGGCGCTGGATGACGCGATAGCGGGTGAGGGCGGGCTTGACGGTGCCCGGGAACGGCCGGCCGGTGCCGCGATGCACGGCGTACCTCTCGCGGATCCTGGGATGGCTGCCGATGGGGGCGTCGATGACGTCCTCGTCCAGCTCCAGTTGCCCGTGCACGATGGCCTGGTAGGTCTTGCGGACCCTGCGCAGCTCAAACTGCCTGCCCAGCCGCCACAGGGCGCGCTCGGTCTTGGCCAGGATCATCACCCCGGTGGTGTCGCGGTCGAGCCGGTGGACGATGCCCGGCCGGTACCACCCGCCGGGGGCCGGCAGGTCGCCCAGGCTGCCGGCGCGCTGCTGGAAGTAATGCGCCAGGGCGTTAAGCAGCGTCCCCGTGGGGTTGCCCCGGCCGGGGTGGACGATCAGCCCCGGCTGCTTGTTGACGGCGATGATGTCCTGGTCCTCATAGATGACATCCAGCGGGATGGGTTCGGGGGGGATGACCTTTTCGGCCGGCTCAGGCAGCAGCATCTCAATCACGTCGCCGGTGCGGATGAAGTAGGAGGGCTTGACCTTGCGGCCGTTGACCGTCACCGCCCCTTCGCGGATGTATCGCTGCAGCCCGGTCCGCGACATCTCGCCCAGCCGCCCGGCGAGGTACTTGTCCAGCCGGCGGTCCGGCAGCGCCCGGCGGATGTCGATCCGCAGGCGGCGCAGCCCGTCGGCCTCCGCCTCCGCGGAGGTCTCGACCTCCTGCATTCCCGCGCCGCGGGGTTTCTTGCGCTTTGGGGGCGACATGGTCCGGCTGCCGAAAAAAGGCCCGCGGCCGACGCCGCGGGCTTCTATTCTACGCACTCCGCGATGGAGAAATAAGTGGCCCGCCCACCATGGTCTTGACCTTGAGTTTGGCGGCCTTGATGGCCTTGACCACCTCGGGCATCTGCGGCATGGTGGTGGTCAGCAGGGCGCTCATCGCCACGATCTGGGCGCCGCTTTCCTTGGCGGCCTGGAGGAACTTCTCCGGCGGGGCGTCGGTGCCCACGTCCACCACCTTCAGCCCCCCGCCGGTGAGCATCATGCCGACCAGGTTCTTGCCGATATCGTGCAGGTCGCCCTTGACGGTGCCCAGCACGACCACCCCCATGGGTTTCACGCCGGTTTCCTTGAGCTTCGGCCCCAGCACGCCCAGCCCGCCGTGCATCGCCCGGGCGGCGATGAGGACCTCCGGCACGTACACTTCGTTCTTCTTGAAGCGATCGCCCACGACGCTCATCCCGGCGATCAGGCCCCTCTCCAGGATCTCGCCGGGCGCCACGCCGTCATCCAGCGCCTGCTGGGTGAGTTCCACCACGGTGTTGCGATCGCCCCGGATGAGTGCCTCGGCAATAGCCTGCAGCTTTGCCATGAATACCTACCTCCGAACCTCTTGGACTGACGCCTTCCCGCTGTGGGGCCCCAGCGCCCGTGCATCGGGCTGGACGCCCTGGCCGCACGACACACTGCCGGCAGCAGAAGTGCAGTTAATAATGAATCGGGGCGTCCCTGTAAACTGCCTTCGCGAAAAAAAAGCTACTTGGGCTTCTCCGCGGCCGGGGCCGTGGCCGCCGGTGCGGTGGCGGTGGCCGGCTGAGTCGGCAAGGTCGTGGCGAACTTTACCGGCTGAGACCACGCCTGCCGCATCTCCAGCCGCCTGGCCGCCTCCTGGGCCACGGGATAACCTGAGTTCACCAGCGGGGCCACGTTCCTGTACTGCTGCTCCGCCGCGGCAAAGTCGCCGGCGTTCTCGGCCAGCACCCCCAGGCCCAGATGGGCCTTGGCCACGAAAAGCTTCCTTTCCGGGTGGGCGGAGATGATCATCTTGTACAGGTCTTCGGCCTTCCGGCGGTAGTCCTGGGCCTCGGACGCGTCGGAACTGTGCAGCGCCCTGAGGTACCTCTCACAGCAGAAGTCGCCGGCCCAGATGGCCGCGGAGGCGGCCAGCACGGGGTCCTTGGCGGTCTCCGCCAGGGCCGTCAGCCCCGCCAGCCGGTCCTTCTCCGGGATCTTCTCGTCGGTGAGCAGCTTCTCGAACTGGGCCTTGTCCTCTCGATATCGGGCCGATTCCCGGCCAGTGTAGTGTCGCACGATCAGCAGCACGATCACCGCCGCGGCCAGGCCCACAAGAATCCAGTTGCCGTACTTGCTGAAGATCTCCTTCAGCTTGCCCAGCTCCTGGGCCAGCACGTTTTCCTTCAGCTCGTGGCGCCTGCGTGACTTCATTTCCTTCTGCCGCCCCCGGGGGACTGCCCCGACGGAGCCTGAATTCGTCCGGCCGTCCAGAGCTTCGCCTTGATGTAGGTCGAATGGAACAGGCTGCCCTTGCAGACGATGATCGAGCAGCGGTCCATGTCCTTTTCGAAGTCCAGTATGATGTCGCCCTGGACGAACCTGTCCGTCACCGCGACCCAGCGGCTGATGGGCATGTGGCGTTTGTAGAACCTGCCCACGGCGAACCGGTCCGCCCCGCCCTTGTAGAAGTGGTCGACGTAGCGGGTACCGGCGGCGGCGAAGTACCGGCTGCGGCCCTCGTCGAGCTTGAACCCGATGGGCACGGGCAGGTCCGCCACAGGCGGGATGGCCTGTGCGACCAGCTCGACCGGGGCCGACACCTCGCGCATCGCCCCGCCCGAACTGTCCACGGTATTGGAACTGTTACAACCTGCCAGCATCAGTCCCACCAGCAGACATTGGCCCAACCTTGGCGCAGTCATCTCGACCTCCCTGTCGACGACGGCAAGCTCATAAGCTTGCCTGGTCCCAGGTCCTTGTCAAGCAAATAGTCCTTCCCTAGTAGCTATCGGCTCAAGGCGGTCCTGCCGATAAGCCGGCCTGAAGGGCGGGCCGGGCAGCCCCCGCCCGCTCAGTGCAGATTTGCCCTTGGGACTATCTTCACGGCAGCTGCCTGTTTACAATCCCGGCTTCGGCTGGGAAGCGGCCGGTCCGGCCAGGGCGAACGGAAATCGAGAATTCGCAGAACCCCGGCCCGAGCCGAAGCGTAACATCGGCAGCGGGACCGGGACGCTCTGCGCGGGCTCGCCGGCGGAGGTTGGGCCCCGCGCGAAAAGAGCAACCGGTCTCAATTCCTTCGGAGAACCGAATGGCTCACGACATCCTGCAGAGGTCGGTCGAGTCACAGACCGGCCGGGCCAGCCTGCTGATCATCGGAATCCTGCTGGGCGGCGTGCTGCTGCTGTGTTCCTATGTCGTCGGGCTGATTCCGGCCTTCGCCCGGGCCACCGACACCAGCGACGGGCGGAATTTCTACGTGGATGCCCTGGCCCTGGCCGGGGCCCTGCTGCTGGGCGTGCCCATCATCACCCACGCCCTCAAGCAACTGCTGCGGGGCGCCATGCACATGGACGAGCTGGTGGCCATCGCCGTGCTGGCCGCCCTGGTGGCCGCCGACTACCGCACCGCCGGAGTGGTGGCCTTCTTCCTGCTGCTGGCCAACCTGGTGGAGACGCGGACCGCCCTGGGGGCCCGCGCCAGCATCGAGGCCCTGCTGCGGATCGCTCCCACCAAGGCCCACCGGCTGCGGCCGGACGGCACCGAAGAGCTGGTGGACCCCAAGGAGCTGGCCCCCGGCGACCGGGTGCGGGTCCGCCCCGGCGACAATGTCCCCGCCGACGGGGACATCATCGCCGGCCAGAGCTCCATCAACCAGGCCAACATCACCGGCGAGTCGGTGCCGGTGGACAAGGCCGTGGGCGATGAGGTCTTCTCCGGCACCTCCAACCTCGCCGGCGCCATCGACGTGAAGGTCACCCGGGCCGGAGAGGACACCACCCTGGGAAAGGTCAGGAAGCTGATCTTTCAGGCCCAGCGGACCCGCATCCCGATCATGCGGCTGATTGACCGCTACGCCGGCTGGTACACCCCCACCATCGTGATGCTGGCCGGCATCGTCCTGTTCTTCACCCTGGACAAACCCGACGCCACCGACCGGGCCATCACCATGCTGGTGGTGGCCTGCCCCTGCGCGTTGATCCTGGCGGTGCCCACCTCGATGGTGGCGGCGTTGTCGTGCGCGGCCCGGCTGGGCATCCTGATCAAGGACGTGTCCACGCTGGAGATCGCCAAGGACCTGTCGGCCGTCGTGCTGGACAAGACGGGCACGCTGACCACCGGCGAGCTGGCGGTGACGCGGCTCCAGCCGGCGCCGGGCGTGGACGGGGCCGACCTGCTGGCCGCCGCCGCCGCCGTCGAGCAGATGTCCAGGCACCCCGTGGCCCAGGCCGTCGGCAAGGTCGCCGAACGCGCCCGCATCTCCCCACCCAGGCCGGAACGGTTCGAGGAAATCGCTGGCCAGGGAGTCCGCGGCGTGGTCGATGGACGGCAGGTCTTCGTCGGCCGGCGCGGCTGGCTGGCCGAAAAGGGGATTGACCTGGCCGCCATGGACGACCCCAGCCTCGCCGAGCCGGAGGGCGTCTCCACCCTGTACGTCGCCCGCGACGGGCAGGTGCTGGGGTGGGTGGGACTGGAGGACCGCACCCGCCCCGAGGCCCGCCGGGCCCTGGAGCAGCTCCGCCAACTGGGCATTCGCGAGCTGGTCATGGTCACCGGCGACCGCCGCAGCGTGGCCCGCCGCGTGGCCCGCGAAATGGGCTGCACCGAGGTCCAGGCGGAGGTGCTGCCGGCCGACAAGCTGGAGCTGGTGGCCGCCCTGCGCCAAAAGAAGGGGCGCGTCGCCGTCATCGGCGACGGCGTCAACGACGCCCCGGCCCTGGCCACCGGAGACCTGTCAGTGGCGATGGGGGCGGCCGGGTCCGACGTGGCCATCAACTCGGCCACCGTTGCCCTGATGAACAACAACCTGGAGTTGCTGCCGTTTCTGGTGCGGCTGTCGCGACGGACCATGGGGGTGGTCCACCAGAACCTGGCGTTCGGAATCCTTTTCATCGTGGTGATGCTGACCCTCAGCGCCATGGGCTGGCTCAAGCAGTTCGGCGGGCCGATGCTGGGCGCGGCGCTTCACTTCCTGGCCGCATGCGTGGTGATCTTCAACAGTGCCCGGCTGGTGCGGTTCGGCGAAGAGCTGCACAAGCCCGAGGAAGAGGAAAAGGAAATCCGCCCGAGAATCATGCCGGAACCCGTGCCCTCTGCGTAAGCGGAGCTTGCGAACCGGCCGCGGGCCGGCGGCAGCGGCGAATTACCGCGAAGCCGTGGCGCCGTGAACTCTTTGGCTCCTGGGAAGAATACTGAAGTGATGCCGGGTCACGGGCAGCAAGAGAATCAAGAGGCAGGCCGCCCCTGCGGTGAGAGCGATGCCGGCCAAGGACAGCGGCGGCCGGGCATCAGGCCGCAGCAGCGACCGCACCACCGCCGCCACCCCGCCCAGCACGGCCGCGGCGGTCACAACCAGGGCAAGGTAGTACGTCCACTTCAGGCCGCGCCCGAACCAGCCCCAGAAGTACCACCACACCACCCCCAGCCCCACCAGGCCCAATCCGTAGGCCACGCTCGCCAGGCCCTGGAAGCCGCTGAAGACCACCAGCCCCGCGAAGGCGCAGACGAGGCCGGCGGCGCGGCCCAGGCCGGCGAGGATGGACACGCCCAGGGGCGCCCCGCCGGTGACGCTCTCCAGCTCGCGGCGCTGGAACAGGGCCATGCCCAAGGCCAGAATGGCGAGGATCTGGCACAGGGCGTAGCCGCCGGTCAGGCCGACGTACGTCAGCGGGATCGGCCGCTCCTGCATCAGGGCATCCATGGTGTAGAAGAACGAGAAGTTCGGCCAGACGCGGTACGCCGCCCGGGCCAGGGGGCTTTGGGCCGCCCAGCGCTGGAAGAGGAACTGGCTCATGGAGCCGGCCAGGAAAAAGCCGAAGCACACCAGCAGGGTCAGGAACCATCCCAGGCGGGTGGAGGCGGCAATGGCGACGGCCGCGAAGACCAGCACGCAGAACAGCCCCACGAGCATGGCCTTGAGCAGCTCCAGGGAGATGTCCTGGCCGAAGGAGACGATCTGCCAGCCCTTTCCGACCACGGCGATGACGGCCATGGCGGCCCCCAGCAGGATGGCGCCGGCCGCCACCGAGGCGGAGGCGAAGTTCCAGCTGAAGAAGTAGTTGCAGAACAGCCCCGCCAGGATGGCGGCCACCAGGGCGGAGCTTCCCAGCACGATCACCGGCAGGTCCAGCTTGTCGGAGACCGTCGGCATCACGCCGTGGCGCACGGTCATCAGGAAGGCCAGCGAGCAGAGGTAGTACGCCACGGCCAGGGCCGCCGCCACGCCGACGTATTTGCCCAGCACCAGCACGGCGCGGGGCACGGGCTTGGAGACGACGGTCAGGACGGTGCGGTCCTCGATTTCCCGGCTGAGGACGCCGGCGGCGCTGAAGGCCGAGACCAGCAGGCCGGAAACCAGCAGCGTGGAGAGGCCCAGGTTGACCAGCATCTGCTGGTCGGTCTTTTTATACTCGGCCTGGCCGGCGCCCATGGTCCAGCCCGACAGCGGCACGTCCAGCACCAGCACCAGGAAGGTCAGGAAAATGAGCACGCCGTAGATGGGCTGGCGAATGGTTTCGAAGAACGCGTTTCGTGCAATGGCGAACAGGCGATTCATGGGCGGATCACGCTTTCTGCCGGCTGCCGGGACTGTTACGCCGCCCGGGCGGGCGAAGTTGGTCGCCAGGCCCGAATTTTATCCTCGCCGCCCCTCCCCGCCAAGCGCCCGGGCCGCCGGCCGGGTCGAACCCGCGGCGCCGCGGCCGCCGGAGGCCCCGCGCTGAGGTGGCAAGAAACGGGAGTCGCTTATGCAGGCAAGTAGAACCGGACAGAAGGTAGCCCTGGCCGGGCTGGTGCTCCAACTGGCCCTGGTGGGCCTGGCGGTGGGGCTGTGGTACGTCACCGCCACCACGGCGGCGATGCCGACCATCTGGCTGATGGCCGCCCCCGTGCCGGTGTGGCTGGTGACCCTGCTGCTGTTTTATTGCCGGTACCTCCAGCGGCGCGAGGCCGCGGAGCTGGAGGAGCTCACCGCCCGCGGCGGGGAGCGGGCGCGGATCTTCGCCGAGGAGGCGGAGGCCCGCCCGGCGGCCTACCGGCTGCGGTGGATGGAGAAGTACCTGGTGGCCGGCTTCACGCTGCTGGAGGCCGGCTACCATCTGGGGCTGGGCGTGCTGATGCTGCGCTGGGTGCGGGCGACCGAGGCCCTGCCCGCCGAAGCCCTGCCCGCCATCGCCTTTGCCGTGAGCGGGGCGGTGCTGGCCTTCCTGCTGAGCCGGTACGCCACGGGCATGGCCAAGAGCAGCGCCTGGCGGCTGCTGCGGGCGCCGGGCAGCTACCTGTTCCTCAGCGCCGTGGTGGTGGCCCTGCTGGCGGTGGTGCTGGTGCTGGAGAACTACGACGTGCGGACGGTCGGAGCGGCCTTCGCCTACGTCCTGTCGGGCCTGCTGGTCGTCATCGGCGCCGAGCTGACGCTCAACTTCATTCTCGACCTGTACCGGCCGAGGATCCCCGGCGCCGAATGGCGCCCCAGCTACGACAGCCGGCTGCTGAACCTCATCGCCAGCCCCGAACGCATCGGCCGCTCCATCGCCGAGGCCCTCAACTACCAGTTCGGATTCGAGGTCTCCTCCACCTGGTTCTACAAGCTGCTCCAGAAGGCCCTGGTTCCGCTGCTGCTGATCGGGGCGGTGATCCTGTGGCTGATGACGTCGGTGGTGGTGGTCGAGGAAGGCCAGAGATACGTGGTGCTGCGCTGGGGAAAACGCCAGCCCGAGCGCTTGCTGGCGCCGCGCAGCCGGCCGTACCTCATCTACCCCTGGCCCATCGACACCACCCGGAAGTTCGACACCGAAAAGGTCCACGAGCTGCTGCTGGGGGTGGGCGGGCCCAGGCAGGAAGAACTCATCCTGGGCAAGAGGGTCTATCTGTGGTCTAAACCGCACGGTGAGCGGGAGGAGCTGGACACGCTGGTGGCCCGGGCTCCGCGCCGGCGCGAGACCGGCCAGGAGCAGGAGGTCCCTTCGGTGGACATCATCAAGCTGATCCTGGACGTGTACTACAGGATTCAGGACCCGTACCAGTTCGGCTACGCGTTCACCGACGCCCAGCGGCTGCTGGAATGCCTCGCCCAGCGGGAGATGGTCCGCTACGCCGCCTCGGCCACGCTGGACGAGCGGCTGGCGGGCCCGGGCGACCAAAAGCGCCCGCAGGGGATCATGAGCTTCGGCCGGGGCGACGCCGAACGCGAACTGCTGAAGAGCATCCGCCAGGCCGTGGCCGAGTACAAGCTGGGGGTGAAGGTGCTGCGGGTGCAGATTCTGGGCTGCCATCCGCCCGACGACGCGGTGCCGGCCTTCGAGGAGGTCATCGCCGCGGAGCGCGAGCAGGACAAGCTCCGCTACGAGGCCCAGGCCGAGGCCAACAAGATGCTGGCGGCCGTGGCCGGCGACCCCGACCGGGCGCGCCGCCTGGCCCAGCTCATCTCGGGCCTGCGGGACCTGGACGACCTGCTGAAGGTCCGCCAGACCGGCGGCGACCTGAAGCAGGCCGTCGGCAGCAAGATCGAGCAGACCCACAACGTCATCGAGAGATACAAGGACGACATCGAGCTGGAGCGGCTGATGGGCCGCATCAGGGCGGAGGGCCCGGCCGGCACCAGAGAGACCATCGCCCAGCAGTTGCTGCAAGGCCAGATGGAGCACCTGGCCCTGCTGGAAAGCATCCGGGCCGACCCGGAGAAGTTCCCGCTGCAAGAGGGCGTGGAGGACGCCCGGAAGGACCTGGTGGCCCGGTTCGGGGAGGTCCAGGGGGCGGCGGCGGTGGCCGTGGCCGAGGCCCGCGCCTACCGCTGGAGGACGGAGTTCCAGGAGCGGGCCCGAGCCCGAAGCTTCCCCGCCCAACTGGCGGCGCTGGAGGCGGCCCCCACGGTGTATCCCACCTCCAAGTACCTGGACGCCCTGCGCGAAGGCATCACCGGCAGCCCCAAGTACATCCTGGCGGTGGACAGCCGCCAGATCGAGTGGTGGCTGAACCTGGAGAAGCCGCCGGCGCCGTTTGAGCTGCCCTTTGGAGAACAGGCAAAGTAATGAACCGGACGCTCAGCCCGTATCGAGGAGCACAGCCATGAAGAAGCACAAGTGGGCGATCTTCCTGATTGTCCTGCTGGTCCTGGCGCTGCTGGGGTACTTCGTGACGTTCACGGTGGGGTTTTCGGAGATCGCCATCGTGAAGAGGTTCGGCCAGGCCCAGGCGCCCATCTTCGGGTCCACCAGCGCGGGGCTGTACTTCAAGCTGCCCCCGCCCATCGAGACGCTCGTGCGCTACGACGGGCGCACGTTCATCTTCGACGACACCTTCGACCAGGTCCAGACCGAGGACAAGCAGAACGTGCTGGTGACGGTCTTCTGCGCGTGGCGGATCCGGGACCCCGACGTCTTTCTCCGCAGCATCCAAAGCGCCAAGCCCGCCAAAGAGGCCGAACGCCGCCTGCGCGAAGCGGTGCGGTCGGTCAAGCAGGACGTGGTCGGCACGCATCCGCTGGGCGACTTCCTCAACACCGACCCGGACAAGATGAAACTCCCGGACATCGAGAACGAGATGAAGTCGGGCGTCCAGAGCCGCGTCGAGCAGGCCTACGGCGTCCAGGTGGTCGCCCTGGGGATCAAGTCGTTCGGGCTTCCCCAGAAGGTCACCGAGGCGGTGATCAAGAGCATGATCAGCGAGCGCAATCGCTACGCCGCCGACTTCCGAAGCCGCGGGGAGTCCGACGCCGCCCTCATCGTCAGCCAGGCCGAGAGGGACCGGGACCAGATCAGCCAGTTCGCCGACGCCCTGGCCAGCGACATCCGCACCGAGGGCGAGCTGGCAGCCGCCGAGTACTTCAAGGTCTACGAGAAGCACAAGGAGCTGGCCATGCTGCTGCTGGAGCTGGAGGTGCTGCGCGACTCCCTCAAGGGCTCGGTGATCGTCATGACCCCCGAGTCGCACCGCGCCGCCGGCATCTTCAAGGGCGGCCCCGGGCTGGAGCTGTTCACGGGGCAGGCCACCACCCGCCCGGCCGCAGAGCCCAAGGACCAAGCCAAGAGGTCGCAACCATGAACGAGCGCGACACGCACAGTCAGACGCCGGCGCCTCCCCCGCCTCCTCCCGGGCCGCCGCCGGCCGCCCGGCCGCACGCGGCGGGGGATGCGGAGATGGCCGCCGCCAGAAAGTCCCTGGCCGACGCCCTGCGCGTGAGCTTCCGGCTGCTGTCGCTGATCATGATCGTGGCCCTGGGCTGGCTGCTCTCCAGCGGGCTGGCCACCATCCAGCCGGAGGAACGGGCGGTCCGGCTGACCTTCGGCCGGATCCAGGGCGAGGCGGAGGAGCGCGTGCGGGGCGAGGGCCTCAAGCTGGGCTGGCCAAAACCGTTCGGCGATTTTGCCCGGGTCTCCACCCGGGAGCAGACGCTGCGGATCGACGATCTCTGGCTGTACGAGGTCGGCCAGGACACCGAAACGCCCATCTCCGATCGCGAGACCCGCGAACAGGGGCTGCGCCCGGGCTACGACGGGGCCTTGATGACCGGCGACCGGGGCCTGGTCCACGTGCGGATTGTCTGCACTTTCAAGGCCGGCGTGCGGCAGGGAAACCCGGACGCCGAGGCCGTCATCCAGTACCTGAGCAACGTGCGGGGCTTCCGGCCGGCGGACCGCGAAAAACCGGAGGAAGACATCACCGAGGAGCTGGTGCGCTCGGCCGTCTGCAACGCCGCCATCCGGGCCGGGGCCGCCCGGACGCTGGATTCGGTTTACCTGACGGCCCGGGGCAGGTTCGCCGCCGAGGTCAAGGAACTGGCCCAGCAGCGGCTGAATGAGCTGCACTCCGGCATCTACATCCAGGACATCCGCATCCCCAACGCCACGGTGCCGCTGACGGCCATCGAAGCCTTCAACGACGTCACCAACGCCCGCTCGCAGTGGGAGAGCAGGATCAACGAGGCCAAGCGGGACGCCCTGGACAAGCTGAACAAGGCGGCCGGGGCGCCGAGTTGGCCGCTGCTGGTCGGCCAGCTCGAAGCCCGCCAGAGCATCCGCGCCGCCGGGGCGGCATCGCCCGCCGGCGGGAACCCCGCCCCCGGCACGGAGGCCGACGAGCCCAACTACGCCAAAAACGTCCAGACGTTCCGCGACTACGCCCAGGCCGTCCGCGCCGGCAAGAGGGCGGACGTGGAAAGCCTCGGCCGCAAAATCCAGGGCTTCGGGCTGATGAACCTGTACGCGACCGCCCGGGAGCGCCGCGACGAGGAGCTGGCGGCGGAAATCCTCGAGGAAATCAACCGCGTGCTGCTGTCCAACCGCACCGGCGGAGAGTCCGCCAAGAGCATCAACAGCGCCCGCAGCTACAGCGCCGGCGTGCGCCAGCACGCCAGGGCCCAGGCCGAACGCTTCACCGAACTGGCCGGCAAGTTCGCCGAATCCCCCGAGGTCATGCTCCAACGCTACCTGGCCCAGGTCAAGAGCGAGATCCTCACCGACCCCAAGGTCGAGAAGTGGTACCTGCCGCCGGGGCTGAAGCTGGTGGTGCGGCTCAGCAGCGATCCCGACATCCTACGCCGCATCCAGCGGGCCGTGCTGCAGGCGAGGAAGCAGCCGCCGGAGCCAACAAGGAGCCGGTAACCCACCCGGCCGGCGTCGTCGCCACCGATGCCGCCGCCCGGGCGCGAAAGAACGACATCATGGTCGCAGACAATGACATCGTCGTACGTACCGTGCAGCTGACCAAGACCTTCCGCGATTTCTGGCTGCGGGAGAGGATCACCGCCGTTCGCGACCTGAACCTGGACATCGCCTCCGGGACGGTGTACGGGCTGCTGGGTCCCAACGGCTCAGGCAAGTCCACCACGCTGAAGATCATCCTGGGGCTGATGTTCCCGACCCGCGGGTTGGTGCGGGTGTTCGGCCGGCCGGCCACCGAGGTGGGCATCAAGGGGCGGATCGGCTTCCTGCCGGAAGAGTCGTACCTGTACCCCTTCCTGGACGCCTACGAGACGCTGGACTATTACGGCCGCCTGTTCCACCAGCCGCGCCGCCAGCGCCGGGGGCGGATCGAGATGCTGCTGGACATGGTGGGTCTGCGGGGCTCGGCCCACCGGCGGATCGGCGAGTACTCCAAGGGGATGCAGCGACGGATCGGGATGGCCCAGGCCCTGATCAACGACCCGGAGCTGCTGATCCTGGACGAGCCCACCGCCGGCATGGACCCGATGGCGGCCCGGCAGTTCAAGGACCTCATCCACGAGCTCAGCCGGCGCGGAAAGACCGTCATCCTCTCCTCCCACCTGCTGGCCGACATGGAAGACGTCTGCGACCGCGTGGGCATCCTCTACGCCGGGCAGCTCCGGGCCGAGGGCACCCTCGACAGCCTGCTGGTACGCCGCGGGCTGACCACCATCACCACCGAGAGCCTGGACGACCAGACCGCCGGCCAGATCCGCAGCATCCTCTCGGAGCGGAACAAGCAGGTGTTTTCCATCGACGCGCCCAAGGACAAGCTGGAGGCGCTGTTCCTGCGGATTGTTCGCGAGGCCCAGGCCCGGCGTGAGCGGCCGGCGCAGGCGGTGGGCACGGGCGAGGTGGCGGAGTTCCTCCGCGCCGGCCCCGAGCAGAAAACGCGCAAGGTGATCGAGGAGCTGCTGGCCGGACGCCAGCCGCCCGCCCCCCCGTCTCCGGCGGCCGAGCCCAAACGCGACGTGCTCAGCCCGCCGCCCCGCCGGTTCCGGCCGATCGCAGCGTCATAGATTCCCTCTTGCCCCATGACCAACCGGAGAAGCCCGACCATGCGTAGGTTCTGGGCCGTTACCCGAGCCACCGTCCTGGAATGCCTGCGCAGCAAGTTCGCGGTGGTCTTCGCCGCCCTGCTGGCCGTGTGCGTCCTGGGCGTGGGCCTGAGCTTCAAGGGCGACGGCACCCTCCGCGGCCGGATCCAGACCTTCCTGGACTACAGCACCACCCTGACGCAATTGCTGCTGGGGCTGCTGACCCTGTTGCTGGCCACCTTCGTCACCGCCAGAGACATGCGCGACAAGACCGTCTTCACCGTGGCCAGCAAGCCGCTGTCGCGACCGGCCTACGTCGCCGGCAGGTGGCTGGGCATCGTGCTGCTGGACGCGGTGCTGCTGCTGGCGGCCCTGGCCGCCATCTACGCCCTCGCCCAGTACCTCCGCTCCCTGCCCACCGCCATGGAACGGGACAAGCGGGTCGGCAGGCTGCCGGCCGACGCCTGGGACCCCGACCGCCAGGCCGTCGAGAGCGAAGTCTTCACCGCCCGCATGATGATCAAGCCCGACCCCTTCGACGTGGACGAGCTGGTCCAGCAGCAGAAGCAGCGGCTGCTGGAGGAAGCCGACCAGGAGCAGCTCATCCGCGACCAGATCCGCTCCCGGCTGGCCCTGCGCGACCGCCGGGGCACGCCCGACGAGGCCGAGGTCGAAAGGCAGGCCGGCAACCCCGCCATCCGCGAAGAGATCCTCTCCCAGATCGAGTCGCACCTCCGCAGGCGGATCGTGGAGGAACTGCGGCTGGTGCAGCCGGGCCAGCAGCTCCCGCTGATCTTCAGCGGCGTCCGCCCGCCCGCCGGCCGACGCGAGCTGCTGAAGCTCCGCTACAAGTTCTACGCCATCCGGCGGCCCCAGTCCGGCCTGGTCAAAAGCCTCTGGGTGGCCGAGAACCCGCAGAAGGGGCGCCAGTTCGAGTGGCGGGACGACCCCGTCGACGCCGCCTCCACCTGGGAAATCGCGCCGGAGGCCGTCACCGACGACCACCGGCTGCTGGTCTTCTATCAAAACGGCCCGGAAAACCCCACCGCCGTGAAGATCCTGCCCGACGAGATCACCCTGCTGTACCGCGTCGGCGGCTTCGAGGCCAACCTCGCCCACGCCGCCGCGCTGATGCTGGTGCGGCTGATGTTTCTGGCCGCCTGCGGCGTGCTGTTCGGGGTGTGGATGACCTTCCCGGTGGCCGCCCTGACCTGCCTGATCATCTTCTTCCTGGGCTGCATGGGCCATTTCGTGCAGGAGGCCACCAAGCTGAGCCCCTACTCCGACCGCGGCGTGCTGGACTATACCAGCTACGCCCTCGCCCGCTTCGCCTTCTTCTTCATGCCGAATCTGCCGCTGGTCAGCTCCCCCGCCGACGCCCTGCGCGACGGCACGGTCATCTCCTGGCGCGTGCTGGCGGCGGAGGCCCTCACCGGCACCGGGCTGCGGGCGCTGGCGGGGCTGGTCCTCGGCAGCCTCATCTTCTGGCGAAAGGAACTGGCCAGGGTGCAGGTGTAGGTGAGCCATGCGTCGAGACCGGCTGGCACAACTGGCTTTCCTGGCTGCGGCGGCGGCGGCGCTGACCGCCGCGGCCATGCTGCAAGCCCCCATCGAGGCCCAGCGCAGCCGCGCCGGGCTGGTGACCGTGGCCGCCGACGAGGCCGTCGCCAAGCACCCCAAGATCGCCCTGCTGCAGGTGGCACCCGGCGGGCTGCGGGCGGCCCTGCTGAACTACCTGTGGATCCGCTCCCAGGAGCTCAAGGAGCAGGGAAAGTTCTTCGACGCCCAGGGGCTGCGCGACCTCATCTGCGAGATGATGCCCCACTTCTCCGGCGTCTGGGAC
>LJUF01000056.1 GCA_001303665.1 Phycisphaerae bacterium SM23_33
AGGATGAGGGACCTGGACAATCGCGTCGGCACCGAACGAAAGGTTTACGAAATACGACCCCCACCCGCGCGTGGGCGATCCGCCGACGAGCCGTTCGCGCAAGCCGTGGTACGTCTGCCCGGTGGCGGTGTCGGCGAACTGCACGAGGTCGTAGTCGAGCGCACCGGCCTGAACATCCGCCGAAGGGATGTCGCCCTCGCGCAGGGCGCAAGCCAGGACGTAGAATGCCGAGCGCTCGGCGGCCGAGGGGGCCACGTATAGGTTCGAATTCGCCGGAAAGGTGAGCTGCTCAAGTGCCTTCACGTGAGAAACGAAGTCCCCGGACTCGATGACGAGCGGAAAGGCCTGCCCGGCTGCCGCGAGTTGAATGGCAAGGGCAAACGTTCCAACCCAGAGGCGCTTCATCTCCCGCCTCCTCTCGGGCCGGCTTGCCTTCGCCTCGTAAGAAGCGGCCCGCTCCGCGCCCCAAAAATGACCCGGCCTCCGCTTATATGCCGAAGTGTGCTGCCTTGCCAGCGATGCACCAGCGCCCTCCCGCAGCGCTGACGGCCAAGCGCCGAATATGATACGTTCGAACCTCGCTTCCGACAACCGGCATTGGCCAGGCGCCGTGGTGCTGTTTGCCGCAGCCGGAAGGGCTTGCCCGACCCGTCCGCTTCGGGCAGGCCCACGGGCCCCTGCTGATCTGCGGGTCGAGGAAGCCAGCGCCGACGGCTCCGACATCCCTCGCCTCGGGCCTCCCTCCCGTTGTCCGGCCACGAGAGAGCACGTAAAATACGTGCTGTGGGCGAATGAACGAAGACCGGAAGAACCGGCTGAACAGACTCACCGCGAAGCTCTTCAGGAAGAAGGAGCCGCCGCCGTCGCTGGAGGCCGAGCAGGACGGCTTCTCTTACGTCCGGCGCGAAGAAAGGACGACGGTTCACTGGTCCGACGTGAAGGAAGTCTTCGCTTTCAAGCGGGACATCTTCGCGGTTGACCTCATCTGCATCGGCTTTCGAGTCTCCGACGATGGCAGGTACTGGGAGATCGACGAGCAGATGAGCGGATACGAAGATGTCCTGGCGGCGGCGACGGAGGCGTTCCCCGGGCTCGATCCCGATTGGTGGCACAAGGTCGCCTTTCCGGCCTTCAAGACGAATTTGGTAACGCTGTGGGGCCGGAAGAAGACACCTGCCATCTGGCAGTCAGAGTGAAATCGACCCCGGCTCTGGCGTCGGTCGTACCTCCAGACCCACACGTTCTTGCTCGCCCGCCGGCCGCGGCGGCGGGCGCAGCGGCGCCACGTGGCTGGCGCCTTGGGCGTGGGCGGGCTTACCGGCGGAAAGGCCGGTGGCAGGGAACGGGCAATTGATTTACCATCTCCGGCCGGGGCGAGGATCAACGGCATGGCAATGAAACGTCGCAGGAAACTTCTGGCAGGCGGGATCTTTCTGGCCGCCGCCGTGTTGGCGGCCGTGCTGGGTGTCCGCTGGCACCGCTCGCCCCGGCGTCGAGTGAATGTCATGGTCCAAAAGATAGCGCAGACATCCTCAATGCTCTCCCGGGACCCTCTCAACCCGCCCCGCTCCTGGGAGGACGTGCTTGTCGGCCGGTCCGGTGCCTGGCCGGACTACGACAAGCTCGTGTCGGAGCTGGCCGCCATCGGGCCGGCGGGCCTGGGGCCAATGGTCGAGGCCCTCGGTCACGACAGTTCCGACGTCCGCGCCGCCGCGGCCGAGGCGCTTGGGCGGATCGGCGACGGGCGGGCCGTTCCCGCCCTGTCTCGAGCGCTGAAGGACAGACACGAGTGGGTTCGCTACAAGGTTACCCGGGCCCTCGGCCGGATCGGAGGGCCGCAAGCCGTGGACGCGCTTGTCAAGGCGCTGGAGGATGAAATCGAAGCAGAGACTTCGCTGCTGCTGACTGCCGTCGGGTCCTTTCCGGGCGGTGGCGAGGATGTGTACCTATGCGAGATCGCCGCCGAGGAGCTGGGCCGGATACGCGACCCCAGGGCGGTCGGGCCGCTCATCGAGGCCTTGACGCATCCAAAGGGCCTGGCGGCGCACGCCGCGGCCGAGGCCCTGGGCGGCATGGACGACAAGCGGGCGGCGGAGGCGTTGGTCGCGGCGGCGGAGTGTGACAACCCTTATGCGCAGCAGGCCGCGTGGGAATGCCTGTTCGGCTCGGCCGGCACCCCCGACCCAGGCGGGACGATGCTGGAAAAGCTTGGCGAGGGGAAGCTCTTCGCCGTGGTCGGCTTGGGAGAGTGGCCGCCTGACTGTGACACTGCCCGGGCGGTGGAAGCCCTGGTGCCGTTGCTGTCGGAGCGCGACCTGGCGTGGCGGGCAGCCGCCGCCGAATCCCTGGGCAAATTGAAGGACCCTGCGGCCGTCGCCCCGCTGGCGGAGATGCTGGCCGGGGAAGAGGACCCCGCGGTCAAGTGCGCGGCCGTGTGGGCGCTGGGGCGGATCGGCACGCCGGCGGCCCTGGAGGCCGTCCCCAGGGCCGCCCACGACGCGGACTCCGCCGTCTGCAAGGCCGCCGCCCTGGCCCTGGCCAAGACCACAAGACCATCGGGGGCACAAGAGGATCCGTAGCATGCGCAGGAACCACCATCCCCCCCCGCCGGGCGGAACGGCCCTGCTGATGGCCCTGCTGCTGGCCCCGCTGGGCGGCGCCTGCGCGGCACCGGCGGACTACCCGGCCGAGCACATCTACGACACCTCGGTCGGCCCGGACGAGGCACTGGTCAACGTCTCCGTGGTCAGCAGCCGCTGGCCGGACTGCTCCACCCTGGAGTCGGCCGTCGCCGACATCTTCCGCCTGGAGGGCGCTGCGCAGGGCAGCGACCAGGCCAAGGCCCTGGCCCTGTGGAAGTGGTTCCGCATCCTGGTCAGCTCCACCGGGGGTGCGTACGCCTACGAGGGCCCGCCCGGCCGCGAGCGGATCGTGTACGACCCGCACAAGATCTTCACCGTGTACGGCCACCACCAGTGCGACGGGCTGAGCTGGGCGATGGTGCCGCTGTGGCGGGCGGCCGGTTACATGGCCTTCGACGAATGCACCCACGGCCACACCACCGCCGCCCTGCGCTACCGCGACGACGACGGCGTGCAGCGCTATCACAGCTTCGACCCGCAGGGGCGCTTCTATTACTGGGACGCCCAGCACAACCGGGCGGCCACGCGAACGCTGCCGGTGATGACCGGAATGGTGTATCGCCACCTCACCGCCCCGCAGCGGCTGCACAGCCTCCGCACCAGCCTGCGGATCGGCGAGACGGTCCAGCGCTGCTGGCAAAACACCGGCCACGTCGTGCCCAGCGGCCGGCCGGGCAGCCCCGTCTGGCCGAAATACTACGAACACCGGCCCGGGCGAACGGACGGCATCTACGCCGTCGCCGGCGAGCAGGTCCAGACCCTCCAGGCCGACACCGATCCCGAGCGCTTCCGCGGGCAGCTTTGCGATGGCTCCGAAAACGTCGCCTGCTCGCCGCCGGCCGAGGGGCGGGCGGCGCTGCATCCGGCCGAGCGGGGCAAGGCGGCCAGCTTCGTCTATCGGCTCGCCCCGCCCTACGTGGCCGTGGACGCCGCCGTCGAGGCGACGCTGCTGACCAGCCGCGACGACGACCTGTGCCGCCTGTCGCTCCAGCGCGACGGCGGCGGCTGGAAAACCCTCTTCGAAAAGCAGAAAACCGGCGCCGAGCAGGTGAAGCTCGAGCTGGGCCGCCAGGCCCGCCAGGCCGGCCGGCCCGACGTCTACACCGCCTACGACATCCTCATCAAGGCCGAGTTCAAGACGGCCGGCGACGTCCGCGGCGTGGGGATGAACGCCCTGCGCGTGACGGTGCATCGCATGCTGAACAAGCGGACGCTGCCCAACCTGATGCCCGGGCGGAACACCTTCAAGGTGACGGCCGACCGGATCGCCCCCGGCTGGGCCCTGAGGCTCGACGTGGATTACGAGCTGGACGCCAAGCCGCTCAGGCAGGAGCACACGATACGCCGCTTCCCCTACTGCTTCCGCGTCGAGGCCCCCGGCGTCGAGCTGCGGAAGATCCGAAACTACGACCAGGACTTCGGCAGGGAGGCGGTGCGGATGCTGTCGTACCGGATGGCGCTGGTCCCGGCCGCCCGCGCCCCCGCCGACGCGGGGTTGAAGGCCGAAGAGGCGCTGCCCGAGTTCCGCCGGAGCTTTCCTCACCCGGCCGACATGACGAACCGCCGGGCCGCCAAGACGGTGGAAACCGACCCCATGCAGACGTCCGGCTTCTTCCCGCAGGGCCGGCAGGTGTCTGGCGACAAGGCCCGAATGCAGGAGCTCATGCTCCAGTTCAGGCAGGGCGCGGATTCAGACGTGCGGAAATGGCAAGCGGCCCAGGAGCTGGGGAATTATCCCGAGGGGGCGGACGTGCTGTGCAAAAAACTGCCCAGCGCCGACATTGACCTGACGCTTTTCATCTGCAAGGCGCTGGCCCAGATCGGCGACGCCAAGGCCGTCGAGCCGCTGCTGAAGAAGTGGCAGACCGCGCCGCGCGGGGCCCCGGGGACGCGCTACATCCCCGACGCCCTGGCCGAGATCTGCCGGCGCCAGGCGGGGAAACGCTCGCCCGTCTGGGACCGGCGCGTGGTGCCGGCCCTGGTGGGCAAGCTCAAGCAGGTCCGCTTCGACTTTCGTTTCCACGTCGCCCACGCCCTGGGCATCATCGGCGGGCGGGAAGCCCAAAAGACCCTCAAGGACCTGGCCGCCAACGACCCCTTCCCCGCCGTCCGCGCGCAGGCCGAAGCGGCCTTGAAGAAAACGCAGAAAATGTAGGGTGTGCAGCTACGCTGCACACCAATATGCCTTCCGGCGGCGAGGAAGGGGGCTTCGATGCCTGATTACCGACGGTGGCGGGCCGAAGGCGGCGTGTTCTTCTTCACGGTCGTCACGCACCAGCGCCAGCCGATCTTTAGCGCCCCGCTGGCGCTGCGCCTGCTGCGCAACGCGATTGCAGGCGTGCGGCACAAGCGCCCGTTCGAATTACGGGCGATCGTGCTGCTGCCCGATCATCTCCACATGCTCTGGCGCCTGCCGGAAGGCGACGCGGAGTATTCCACGCGCATGGGCCTCATCAAGAAGCGATTCACCAGCACCTACCTTGCGGCGGGCGGTCGCGAAGGCGCGTCCACCGCCAGCCGTCGGAAACACCGCATCCGCGGGGTGTGGCAGAAACGCTTCATGGAGCACACCATACGCGATTACGCGGACTACAAGCGCCATCTGGATTACATCCACGCCAACCCCGTAAAGCACGGGTTGGTCTCGATGCCCAGGGAGTGGCCCCATTCCAGCTTCCACCGGCACGTCCGAGCCGGCGAGTATGATCTCGATTGGTGTGGCCACGTGGAATTGCCCGGCGGGCTGAACCTCGAGCCCGAGGATTGGTGTTGAGGTGGGCGCAGCCGGTCTGCGGGCACTCGTACTTCACCGCGTGTGCAGCTGATCGCGTGTGCACCTGACCGCGTGTGCAGCAAAGCTGCACATCGTGCGCCTACGCCTTGAAGAAAAAGTAGGGTGTGTAGCTACGCTGCACACCAATATGCCTCCACACCAATACACCTGACCGCGTGTGCAGCAGAGCTGCACATCGTGCGCCTACGCCTTGAAGAAAAAGTAGGGTGTGCAGCTACGCTGCACACCAATATGCCTCCACACCAATATACCTGACCGCGTGTGCAGCAGAGCTGCACACCCTACGCCTACGCCTTGAAGAAAATGTAGGGCGTGCAGCTACGCTGCACACCAATATGCCTCCACACCAAACACCTGACCGCGTGTGCAGCAAAGCTGCACACCCTACGCCTACGCCTTGAAGAAAATGTAGGGTGTGCAGCTACGCTGCACACCAATATGCCTGACCGCGTGTGCAGCAAAGCTGCACACCCTACACCTGATCGCGTGTGCAGCAGAGCTGCACACCCTACACCTGACCTACCGTTTCGGCGGGGCGGCCTCGCGGACCACGGCGCCGTGCTCCTCGGAAAGCACCAGCAGGGCGAACCTTTCCACGAAGTCCAGCTCGTTGGTGTTGAGCGAGGAGTAGTCGAACCGCCCGCGGAGGTCGGTGTAGCCGTCCTTGTAGAACTCAACCTGGCCGCCCTGCATGCGGGCGTAGACCTTCACGTACACCTTCGGCAGCGGCTTGCCGGTGGCCGCGTCGGCCAGCCGGAGCTGCCCGTAATTCTCGATCACCTGGCAGGTGAGGGCGTTGGAGTAGTGCGCCTGCGACCTCTTCACCCCGCCGGCCAGGATCTCGATCATCACGTTGGCGTTGTGGAATCGCTGGGGCAGGTCGAAGCTGTGCACGGTCTTGTCGGCCGGCAGCTTGATGACGGCGGTTTCGTTGGGGCGGATGTAGGCGAACTGGCCGGCATACTGCTTCATGAACGGCTGCCGCGAGAAGAGCAGCTCGATGTCCATGAGGTAGTAGTTGACCACCGCCTCGGTGAGGTTCTGGTAATTGACGGTGATCTTGCCGGCCTCGGCCTCGAACTCCAGGCTGGGCTCGGTGGCGGCCAACGCCGTCTGCTGCTGGGCGCGGTCCTGCTGGTCCACCACCTTGGCGGGGCGGCCTTCAATCTCGTCGAGCTGGGCGGCGACGTTGGCGAACAGCTTCCGCCAGCGCTCCACGCCGTAGTCCTTGTACTTGTCGGCCATGGCCCGGGCGACGTTCAGCCCCGGCGTGTAGAAGTCGATGTAGGCGGCGAAGTAATCGTGCTGGAGACGGGTGGCGAGCCCGGCCGGATCCACCTGGTTGAAGAACTCCAGGGCCTCTTCCACGCGGTCCTGAAGCAGCAGGTAGTAGGTGACGGCCATGAGGTCGTCGTCGTCGAGCTTGGCCCGGCAGGCGAGCACGTTCATCAGCCGGTGATACTGCTGGCGGAAGCGCTCGTTGAGGATCTGCCGCCGCTGCCCCAGCCGGTGGGCCCGGGCGTTGACCAGCGGGCTGTACTCCATGTGCTGGTAGCTCTTGCGCACGACCGGGTCGACGGTCAGCAGCCTGGTGTCAATGTAGTCGCCGCACTGGCCGGCCAGCGGGCTGTGCTGGAGGTACTCGCGGATGGCCGGCACGTCGTTGTGGTAAATGCCGTAGGACCACAGCGTGTGGTTATAGGCGTGCCGGGCCGCCAGCAAGGCGATGACCTTCCCGAAGAAGGCCTTCTCCCGCACGCGGAAGGCGATGCGGGCCAGGTTCACGCGGTTGAGGTTGCACTCGGTGAGGTAGGCCAGCACCTGCTCGTCCGTGCCGTTCTGGCTGATCCAGTCCCAACTGGTGCGGTCGATCCGGCTGGGCTGCTCGACGACCTTCAGGGTGACCGGCTGGGCGAAGGCGATGAGTTTCTCCTGCTTGGTCACGTGCACGGGGTAGTGCTTCTGCTGGCCGGCGGCGGGGAAGTAGAAGTAATACTCCGCCGTCTGGGTGTTGTACGGCTCCAGCACCAGGTGCAGGCTGTGGGTGTAGCGGCCTTTCAGCACGGGGATGGCCCCGCCCGGCACCTGGAGCAATACGTCCAGCTTCTGCCGCGAGGAGGTGGGGTTGGTGATGACCACCTGGCAGCCGTACACCGTGTGCACCAGGAACTCCTCCGTCACGTACTTGTCCAGCCGCTCGTTGTTGACGTAGCGGTAGCGGTCGCTGTGGCGGAAGAAGTTCTGGCTGACCAGGACGGGGGTCTTCTCGGCGGCGGGCTCGACGACCTGGATCTGCCGGTGGAAGGCGACCAGGGGGCTCACCGCGTCCAGGCTGAAGCTGCGCTGCTTGAACTCGGTCTTGTGCTCGCCGGGCTCAAAGGGCAGGTCCAGCACCGCCAGGGCGAACATCATCTCGGGGAAGCTGCGCGAGGCCTCGGCCAGGTGGGTGGAGAAGAACTCACCTTCCCCGTCGTGGGCGGCGTAGTCGTTCCAGAAGGCGTTGACGGCTACAAGGTCGGCGGTGGTCTGCTCGATGGGCAGGTGATAGTAGTTGTTCTCCACCCATTCCTCGGTCTTGTCCAGGGCGCGATAGAACAGCCGGGCGCGGCGGCGCAGGGCCCCGTCCTGGACCCAGGCCCGCACCTCTTGGGCTTCCGCCCGCTCGGCGCCAGTCACGTCGAGCGCCCTCAGCAGCTCCCTGGGCTTCCCTTCCTCTGCCGGCAGTCTGGCCGGGGCGGGCGCGGCGGCAGGCGCAGTGGTCGGGCGCGCACGACCGGCTCGCAGATCAATGCGCGGGGCCGCGAAATGCGGCACCGCCAGGAGCGCGTCCGCATGCTCGCCCAAAGCCAAGGCCGCCTTGGCCTCCAGCGCCCCGGCCTTCAGGGCGGTGTCGAACAGGAAGTTGAAGCGCTCGACGTCCGGCGGGATGAGGTCGTACAGCTCCTTGACGAAGCGGGCCGCGGCCGGATGCTCCGCCCGGATCCGCCGGCCCAGCAGGATCTTCTCCACGATGTTGAGCTGCCCGTAGGCCCAGGGCAGCCGGTACGGCGACAGGTCGGCGCCTGTCAGCCAGCGGTCCAGGAAGGTCTTGTCCTTCTTGTTAACCAGGTAGGGCAGGATGACCTGCTTGAAGAAATCCGGGTCCTTCCTGGACAGGAAGAAGTTCAGCTCGTGGCAGGCGTACTTGGAGTACATCTCGCGCTTTTCCTCTGGTTTCATCTTCGGCCAGCGGAGGATGAAGCCGAACTCGATCAGCTTGGGATCCCGGCTCAGCGTGGCGTACAGGGCGTACACCTTGGCCAGGCTGTCGTAGGCCTCCAGCTTGGAGGTGGTGATGTCGTCCAGGGTGAACTTCTGGCCCTTCTTGACCACGGAGATCTGCTTTTTCTCGGCGAAGTGCTTGGCGGGGTCGAGCCCGGCCGCCAGCCGCAGGTCCTCGAACCTGGGCTTGACCTCCGGCAGCGACAGCTCGCGGTAAGCGATGTTCTCCGGATCGACGGCGACGACGTGGAGCTGCTGGTGGGCGCCTAGCTCCTTGCGCTGGATGGTGACGGCGCCGTTCTTATCCGGCCGGAGGTTGGCCAGCACCACGGACTGCTCAGCCAGGAAATCCAGGTTGGCGAACTTCCCGGCCTCCCTCTCCCGCGCCTTCCCGCCTATCCCAAAGAACCGGCTGACCGGGCCTTTGGCCTCCGCGCCCGCGTAGGCCTCGCCCGCCCTGGCGACCTGCCGGCCAGCCTCGGTCTTGCGGATGGACCAGGGGTTCAGCAGCAGCCCCGGCCGGTTGAGCATGTTGCCGGGGAACTTGGCGAGATACTTCCGCTCCAGGATGTAGCGGTACTCGTCACCGATGTTGCGCCCGGCGACGTACAGCGATTCGGGGCTGGAAACGTGAATTCGATCGGGTTCGGGCAGGCCCAGCCGGCCCAGGCTGGAGTAGACGGAGTACTCCGGCATGTACCGCGTGGCCAGCACGTGCACCCGCGCCAGCTTGTCGGCGTTGGCCAGCCGGATCGTCACCTTGGTCCTGTCGGCCTCGACGGCGGCAATCTGCAGCGGCCTGGGGTTGCGGACCTGAAGATGGCGCCTGGGCGCCAGGACGTAGCCCTGGCGGAGGTCGCCGGGGGCCAGGCTGATGTCCACCTGCTCGCCGCTGTCCTTGAGGAACAGCCTGTAATCGCCGGCCGGCAGGTCCTCCACGACCACGAAGCCATCCTTGATCTTCAGGGCGTTGAAGCAGTCCCTGGCGAACGAGCCGCCGCGAAGCTCCAGCAAGGCCAGCTCGTCGCGGAGGGGCTTTTTGGCGGCGCCCATGTAGGGCAGGGAGACGGCCTGGCCGGCCTGGCCGTGCACCTGCCGCGAGTAGTTGTGCTCGTCGCGCGCCAGCAGCCACTTGTGGCTGGTGCCCTCGGGCCCCTTGGCGCTGATCCAATCGATGTCCTTCAGCTCGCCCAGGCTGACCCTTCCCTGCCCGTCCGTCCGTAGCGTGCACTGAACCTGCTGGCGGAAATCGCGATGCTTGAACGCCAACGCCACCGGCCGGGAGGCCTTGGGCTCGCCGGTCTTGCCCAGCACGTCCAGGAAGTATTCCCCGTCAACGTGGACCAGGTGGAGGTCTTCGATCTTGTCGGTCACGTCGATCTGGTTGAGGCTGAAGGCGGCGGCGTCGGCGAGGTCCAGCTTCTTGTTCTGGCTGAGGTTCTGGACCTTGGCCTTGAGGGTGAAGTGGATCTGGCTCAGCCGCTCCGGCACGCTGAACTCGTGCAGCGACTCGCGGTCCTCGAACAACTTGAAGTCGGCGACCTCCTGGCTGGTCTGGACGCCGTCGTGGTCCTGGCTGACAACCACCAGCCTCACGTCCTCCAGCACCGACAGCGTGACCGGCTCGTTGTTGAGGTACAGCATCGGCCGGAGGACGACCGAGGCTTTCTTC
The DNA here is from genome assembly GCA_001303665.1 of Phycisphaerae bacterium SM23_33. Classification (GTDB taxonomy): domain Bacteria; phylum Planctomycetota; class Phycisphaerae; order SM23-33; family SM23-33; genus SM23-33. Next base: position 10,370 of record LJUF01000056.1, read on the forward strand.
CGCGTCAGCAGGGCCTCGCGGTCCACGTAAAAGCCGGCCTGGAGCCGGTACTCCTCCTGCTGATGCGGGAAATCCGCCAGGCAGGCGAACTCGCCATGGATGAGGACGATCTTCTGCTGGCCGGGCTTGGTGGTGAACGGCACGGTGACGGTGCCGTCGGCCTCCGGCTCGAACAGCCGCCCGTCCAGCCAGAGCTTCGCGTCGGAGAGCTTGCGGCCGGCCTCGTCCAGGATGGTGAAGACGTGCCCGGCCGTGGAGGTCCGCAGCAGGTAGCGCAAATGGCCTTTGCGGACCAGGGCCCGGCTGCTCTTGCCGTTGCCGATGAACTCGACCACGTACACGCCGGGCTGTTTCAGGCCGGGGAAGTCAAACCCCCGCCGCACTCGCCGCAGCGGCGGCTCGGTGTAGCTGTGCACCTTCTCCTCGTTGGCCACCAGGCCGTCGAGGTTGATCTCGGTGCCGATTTCGCGCTGGTTCTCGCGATAGTAATTCAGCGTGTTGATCTCGAAGACCTTCACGATGAGCTTGCCGACGTTCTTGACCTGCAGCTCCAGGCCGACCGGCTCGTCGGCGGCGAAGACGGTCTTGTTGGTGTAGGCGAAGTCCAGGTCCACGCGTTCGGTGAGGGCACGGTTGGCCTCCGGGGAGAGCATCGCCGTCCACGTCTCCGGGTCGCCCAGGCCGTTGAGCAGCTTGGTCTCGGCCAGGACCTGCTTCAGGTAGGTGTCGCGGATGTAGGCCTGGTAGGGCTCGTAGGAATTCTCCTGGAGGAAGAAGTGCATGAGGCAGCTGCGGACCAGCGGCTCGTCATCGCCGACGCGCGGCAGCAGCGTCTGCGGCTGGAAATTGGCGAGGAGGTCGGCCTGGTGGATGCGCAGGTCGAATCGGCGGAGATACTCGGGGTTCACGTAGGCCACTGGCCGCGGCAGCTTGATGTACGTCATGAAGCGGTCCTTGTCGTACACGCCCTGCGACCGGTCCAGCACCAGGCGGTGGTACAGCACGTGGGCCTTGAGCGAGTTGTGCACCGGGGCCAGCTTCTGGACGAACCCCCACAGCCGGTCCAGGTAGGCCGCCCGCTGCTTGGGGTCGTGCTGCCACTCGTCGTCGGGCGCCGGCTGGAGCTTGCCCAGGTAGATGTTGACGAACTGGGTCTGGTTCAGCAGATCGCCCTTGAGCTTCAGGCACTCCTCGAGCTGGGCCAGCAGCAGCGCCCGGTGGATGTTCTCCGAGCCGAACCCCCCGCTGTGGCGGTGCTTGAGGTCCTCCACCACCAGCCTGGGCAGGTTGGGCACGTCGGGCCGCTGCAGCCGGCGGATCAGGTCGCGGAGACGGTCGGCGTCCAGTTTCATCTCCGCCAGCCAGTCCAGGGCCGAATCCTCAAAGCCGTTCAGGTTGCCGTGCGTGCTGAAGGCCCGCTTGGTCAGGACGTCCCGGCTGATGAGCTTGGGGTCCATGCGGACGGGCAGCCTCACCTGCTGCGCCAGCGTCTCCCGCTGATGGTCGAAGCGCAGGTTCAGCCGCTGCCGCAGGAACTCCAGCGACCCTTTGGGGTCCTTGTCGTACTTCAGCAGGGCCTGGCGGTTGCGGATTTCCTCCACGCGCGCGGTGTGCCCGTGACGGGCGATCCAGGACTTCAGCACCTCCTCCACTTGGTCCAACTGCCCCGTGTTCTGGTAGTGCAGGCAGTGGTAATAGTAATACTCCTCCGTGCCGGCGATGAGCTGCTTGAGCGGCACGGTGCGGTCCTTCGCCAGGGCGAAGTCCTCGACGAAGCCGATCTCCCCGGCCGGGCAGGCCGAGAACACCGACGCCAATACGGTCAACGCTGCCAAAGTCGCTGCGGGTCTCATGGGAAGCTCCTTGTCGGCTCTTGAGGCTGAGTCCTTGCCGTCATTGCTCTGACCTGCCTGGACGGGGCCGGCGGGATACGCCCGGCCCGGGCGGCAGTATAGCCATTATGGATGACGCCGCGCGTGTGCATGTACTCTCGGCGCAGGCTGTCTGACCTCGTTAGACGCAGGCGCGGGCCGAAGGTTTCTCGAAAAACCAGCACTTGTGCAGCCGGCGATTCTGCCGCCCGGGCCGTCAACACAGTTGGCGGCAGCCCTGCGCCGGCGAGTGGAGCCCGTCCGACTAAGCCTTCAGCCGGGCGGCGCGGACGGCCTGGAGGACCGTGCCGAGGCTGTCTTCATGCTTCCACAGCAGAAACCGCCACCAGCTCCGCATGTCCTGCGGCGGGGCGACCTGCTTCGTGATCTGCCGGTCGGACTCACCCGCGGCGCAGGCCTGGGAAACGCGGTCGATCAGCCAGCGGAAGTATTCCACCCATCGCTTCAGCTCGGCGGTGGTGCACAGCGGCCCGTGCCCGGGAATGACGGTGGCCGCGTCGAACTCGATCAGCCGCGCGTAGGTGTCCACCAGCAGCCTGGCGGTGGCGGCGTCCAGGTTTCCCGTGGGGATCAGCCCCCATCCGAATATGTCGCCCACGAACAGGGCCCTGTCGTCGGGGACCCACACGCAGCAGTCGGCGTCGGTGTGGCAGCCGGGGGTCGGCAGCATCAGCACGCGCCGCCGCGGGCCCTCGAACCACCGGCCCTGCGGCGGCAGACGGCTGGTCCGCTGATTGATGATCTCGGCCCCGAAGCGGCGCCGGAAGGCCGCGTTCAGGGCGGTGTGGTCGCCGTGCGGGTGCGTGTTCAGCACGTACTTGACCGGGCGGTCGCCCAGGGCCGAACGGATGGCCGCGAAGACCTCCGCCTCGAGCTGCGGCTGCTCCAGGGCGTCCACCACGAGCGCGTATTCGCCCAGGTCGATCCAGGCGATGTTGTCCACGGCCACGCGCACCTGGAACCCCTCGCCCACGGTCACGATCTTCGGCGTGTCGGTCGGATCGGTTGACATCGTCATCTCCGTCGGCGGCCGAACGTCCCAATAATGAGGTACTTTCGCCGCTCCGGTTCGCGCTGGGAATATGGATTCACCCGCTGGACATGGTGTCGAGGCAACGGGCCGCCTGCCGAACTCAGTCAGCGGGACTCGGCCTCCAGCTTGGCGCCGACGTGGTCGGGGATGTCGAAGTTGGAGTACACGTTCTGCACGTCGTCGTGATCCTCGAAGGCCTCCATGAGGCCCAGCGCCTGCCGGGCGCGGTCCTCGTCGACCGCCACGGTGGTGTCCGGCACCATGGCGATCTCGGCCGCGATGGTCTCGATCTGGTTGTCGGCCAGGGCCTTCTTCAAGTCGCCGAAGCTGCCCGGGTCGCAGGTGACCTCAAAGACGTCGGCCTCTTTCCTGACGTCCTCGGCCCCGGCCTCGAGGCAGATCTCGATGAGCCGGTCCTCCTCCACCGCCGAGGTCGGCACGGTGAAGGTGCCCTTGGGGGCAAACATGTAGGCGACGCAGTTGCTGCCGCCGAGCTGGCCGCCGGCGCGCTCGAAGATCTTGCGGACCTCCGAGGCGGTGCGGTTGCGGTTGTCGGTGAGGCAGTCCACCATGATGGCCACCCCGCCGGGGGCGTAGCCTTCGTAGATGACCCGCTCGAATTCCTGCTCGCCCAGTTCGCCGGTGCCGCGATTGATGGCGTTGGCGATGGTGTCTTTGGGCACGTTGGCGGCGCGGGCGTCTTCGATGGCGTACCGCAGTTGGAGGTTCTCATCAGGGTTTCCGCCGCCGGTCTTGGCCGCGACGATGATCCGCCGGGCGAGCTTCGACCACAGCTTTCCCCTGCGAGCATCGGTCACTGCCTTTGCCCGTTTGACCTTGGCCCAGTGTGAATGACCCGACATCGTCGGCTCCCTCTGCCTCAGGACGCTCCCGCTTGGCTACAGGCCGGGTGGCTCGGAAAGCCCCTTGCCCAGCGGGGCAACGTTGGGCGGCTTGCCTTTTTTGCCGTCGGCGATCTTGCGGGGCGTGTTCTTCAGGACGTTTCGGGCTTCCCTGCCCTTGTGCTCGCCCTTCTCGGCCAGGGCGACGGCCCGGGCCCACAGGCGGAAGGCCATCTCCTTCATGCCCAGCCGCCAGTAGGTATCGCCGGCGTGGTCCAGGATGATGGGATGGAGCTCTTGCTCCTCCGCGTCGGTCACGCCCTGGAAGACCGTCCCGGCCTCGCGGAACTTGCCCTGTTTATACAGCACCCACCCGAGGCTGTCCCGGAAGGCGATCTCGTCGGGGCGTTGGGCCAGGGCCTTTCGAATCATGCTTTCAGCCTGTTCCAGGTTGATGCCGCGGTCGGCCCAGGAATAGCCCAGGTCGTTATTGACGCTGTCGTTGCCAGGGTCGAGCTGGTAGATCTTTTCCAGCATGGCGACGTACTCGGCCTCTTTTTCCATGGCCGCCAGCACGCCGGCCAGCAGCCGCAGGGCGGCAGCGTCCTTGGGAGCGGCCTTGACGGCGGCCTCGGCACGCTCCAGGGCCTCCTTCTTGCGTTCGGCCGCCAGCAGGATCTGGACCACCAGGGCCCTGGCCTGTTCCAGGTCCTCGGCCCACCCCTTGGCCGAGGGATCGGACCTTTCCACCCGCTCCAGGGCCTGGGTGGCGATCTCCAGGGCCTTCTCGTACTGCTTGTGCGTGACCAGCTCGGCCACGGCGGCCCGCCCCGGGCGGGCGGAGTCCGGCTCCTGCGCGATCCAGGCCTTGGCGAATCTCATCAGCTCGTCGAACCGGCCCAGCTCGGCGTAGCACTCGAGCTTGGCTCCGCGGAAAACCTCCAGCAGGTTGTCGTCGCCCCCCTCGCCGATGAACTCATCCAGCACCGGCAGGGCCCTTTCGTAGGCCTTGGCCTCCCGCAGGGCGCTGATCAGGGCGATCTTCGGCGCTTCGCTGCCGGCGTCCTGGAGTCGCCATTTCTTGACGTAATCGATGGCGTCGTCGTACCGCTTGGCCTGGGCGAAGAGCCGCACCTTCTCCCGCCGCAGCAAGGGAAGCAGCTCGGCCCGGCTGGAAGCGGCAATCCACTTGTCCAGCAGAGCCAGGGCCTTGTCGTAGTGCTTGGCCTGCTTGTACACCTCCAGCGTTCGGCTCCAGCGGACCTCCGGCCGGCTTTCGTCGGTGGGATCGTCCAGCCACTTCTGGGCGTAGGCTTCCGCCTTGTCGAACTCTTTCATCTCCAGCAGGCAATCCAGGACGACCTGGCGCATGGCGGCGGGGAGAGACTTCATGTCGGCGACTTCCTGGATCCGCCGCAGGGCCTGCTGCCGCATCTGGGCCTTGAGCAGGGCCTTGAAGTAGGCCTCGGCGATGCGGTCGTCCCTGGGATGGCGGCTGTGGAAGGGCTCCAGGGCCTTGGCGGCCTCGGCGTGCCGGCCCTGGTTGGCCAGCAGGGCGGCATACAGCATGCCGGCCCGCTCGTTCCGCCCATCCAGACTCAGGACGTGCCGGGCCTTTTTCATCAGCGCCTCGGCCTGGTCGGCGGGGATGGGGGCGCCCGCCGGCAAAGCGGGCATCTCCACCTCCAGCTCCAGCAGCCTTACCTCGACGTCGTCGGGGGCTTCGGCCAGCAGCTCGCGCACGGTCTTCCAGGCGAGGTCCGCCTGATAGGTGAGGTGATAATGGCGGCCCAGCATGATCCGCCCGGGAATGCTCTTGGGGTCGTCGCGGAGGAAGCGCTCGATAAACATTCGCGCCTGGGCCGGGCGGTGCGTGACCGCGTACAGGTCCTGGAGCTGCCGGACAGCGGCGGCGCTGCGCCGGTCCACCGCGAAGGCGGCCAGCAGCAGCCGCTCGGCCTCGCGGAAGTTTCCCCGCAGCAGGTGGGCCCGCCCCAGCAGGAGCAAGGTGGGCAGATGCCGGGCCTTTCGGGTGCGGGCCTGTTCCAGGCTCTCGGCGGCGGCGGCCACCTGCCCCCGGTCCAACTGGCTCTTGCCGACGAGGTAGAAGCGGAAGTAGCTTTCGCCGGCCGCGGCCACGAGCTCCCGGATGAGCGCGTCCACGGCGTCGAAGTCGCCGGCGGCGACGTGGACTTCCTCCAGGGCCTCATAAGCCGGCCAGAACTTCGCGTCGGCCTTGAGGGCCTCGCGCAGCAGCTTGACCGCCAGCGCGGGCTGGTCGCTCTGGGCGGCCAGCATCCCGGCCACGCAGAGAATGGCCGGTCGCAGCTCGGCGTCGGCCTTTTCGGCCTCGGCCGCCAAACCCTCGATGAATTCCGCTTTTAGCCCGGTCCGCGCCAGCCGGGCCAACTCATCCTTCACCCGGGCGAACTCCGCCTCCTCGTCGGCCAGCAGCCCCGCAAGCCCCTTCACCGCCGCAGCCACGTCCCCCATCCGGGCGTACAGCCGGGCCAGCTGGGCCGCGGCGGCCCGATCGGCCGGGGACCCGACCAGATGTCTGGAGAGCATCTTCGCCGCTTGCTCGCCGGCGCCTCGCTGGGCGGCGGCCTCGGCCATCGCCGCCACGAAAGCCCAGGACGTCTCCTCCCCTGCCAGTTGGGCCCTGAGCAATCTCAGCGGGACGGCGGGGTCGTTTCGGGCATCACACAGGGCCAGGGCGGCCCGCACGATCACCGGCCGCAGTTGGCGCTCCTGGAGCATCTCCATGAGGATGCTCTCGGCGCGGTCGAAATCGCCTTTGGCAACCAGCGCCTGCACCGCCAGCAGGCCGGCGTCGTCATCGGTCTTGTTCCGGCGATACGCCCGCTCCAGGACCACGGCCGCCCGGGCCGTCTCGCCCAGCTCCAGCAGCAGCTTGCCCTCGGCCAGCAGGGCCCGCTCCGGGTGCGTGGCCAGCACCGCCAGCAGTGGCCGCTGCGCGTACGCCCGGCCGTGGGCGTACAGCAGGTCGCCCAGATTCGCGAAGGCCTCGGCCGCGGCCTTGAGGTAGCCCTGCTGTTTCAGCAGGCCGGCCAGCAGGAACACCGCCTGGGCGGTGTCGGGGTTCTCGCCTACGGCGTCGCTGCACAGCAGGGCGGTGCGAAAGTGCCTCAGCGCCTGGTCGGCGTCGTTGTCGTGAACGGCGCACTGCCCCAGCAGATGCTGGACGCAGACGCTGTCGGGGGCGGCCGCGGCGGACTGTTCAAGGAACTGCTTGGCCTTCTCGGCGTTGCGCAGCCCGGCGTAGGCCCGTCCCAGCGCCCGCAGGATTCGCGGGGACTGGGGGGCCAGCTTGCGGGCCTCCTCCAGGGGGGCGAGGGCACGGGCGTGCTGGCCCTTTTCGATGAGCTGCTCGCCCTGGCGGACGGCGGGGGCCACTTCGTCGGGGAGCTTGTCCCAGTCGGCGGCATTGACGGGTCTGGCCAGCGGCGGGGACAACTGCGAAAGCGACAGCCGCGCCTTGGCCGAGAGTGCCGGCCACATCGGCGGCCGCCGACGCCGCCGGCCGCTGGCACGACGCATTCGACAGCACCGCGCAGAACAGCAGCAGATAACGGCATCTGCCTTTCACGGAATCACCTTGTTCAGCGGATACGTGAAGATTCCCGACGCCCCGGCCCGCTTCAGCCGGGGGATGAGGTCGCGGGCGGCGCGTTCTTCCACGATCACCTCCACCGCCACCCAGTCCGCCTCGCTCAGGCTCGAAACCGTGGGGCTTTTCTCGGCCGGCAGCAGAGCCGTGACGGCCTGGAGGTTCTTGTGCTCGACGTTCATCTTCAGCCCGACCTTCTCCCGGGCCTCGATGGCGCCTTGCAGGTGCAGAGCGATCTTTTCGATCCGCTCGCGTTTCCAGGGGTCCTTCCACGCCTGCGGATTGGCGATCAGCCGGGGGGTCGAGTCCATCACCGTGTCGACGACCCGCAGCTGATTGGCCTGAAGGCTGGAACCGGTCTCGCTGACGTCCACGATCGCATCCACCAGCCGGGCCTTGACCTCCGTGGCCCCCCAACTGAACTCCACCTTCACCTCCACGCCTTTCTGGGCGAAATACTTCCGGGTGATGCTGACCAGTTCCGTGGCCACGATTCCCCCGGCCAGGTCCTCCACCCTCCTCACGGGAGATTCCTCGGGCACGGCCAGAACCCAGCGCACCGGCTGGAACTT
>LJUF01000057.1 GCA_001303665.1 Phycisphaerae bacterium SM23_33
GTCGCTGAACCCCAGCGCCCGGACGCTGGCGAAGATGTCCACGGAGGGGTTGGCCCGGACCTCGCGGGGGCACTGCACGCTGACGATCTCGTAGTCCTGCGGCGGCTTGGGGTCGCCCAGTCCGACACAGTAGATCGGCCTCTTCTTCAGCCCCAGGTCCCGGGCCATCTCCACGGGGTGGCCGCCGGTGTTGGCGGCGCCGTCGCTGACCAGGACCACCCCCACCACGGGCACACCCCGAAGGCTGTTCTCGGCGCCGCTCAGCGCGGCGAAGAGGTTGGTGCGGTCGCCCGAAGCGGTCACCTCCTCCGGGCGGCGAATCCGCTGGGCCTTGTCGCTGAACTTGAACAGCCGCACCGGGCAGGCCTCCGCCAGCTCGCTCAGCAGCCCTTCCTGGGCTTTGGGTTCCTTCGCCTCGGGGCTGCCCAGGAGCTGCCTGGCCGCCGCCCAGCGCGACTTCCTCCCGGGCTGTTCGGTCAGCGCCCCCTTGGGTCCGGCGTCCTCGATCCGCATGCTGCGCGAGTCATCCACCAGCACGGCCACAAACACGTTGGTCGTCTGCGGCACGGGGGCGCTCAGCACCAGACGGCACAGGACGACCACCACCAGCACCAGGGCCAGCCCGCGCAGGGCCCACAGCACGGCACGGGTCCTGCCGCGGAGGTCGCCCGGCGACTTGCGGTAGTACAGATACCACGCCGCCAGAACCGCCGCGCCCTTCCTGAACTCATCCAGCGGGTACTTGAAAAGCTGTTCAAACACGTCCTTTTTCTCTGGGTTCCAGTGAGGCCCTACTTCTCTTGCGTGGCCGCCTTGCTGAGGGCCTCGAAGTACGCGTTCACGAAGCTGCGATACTTCGGGGGGCACTCCTCTCGCCCCGCCGCCCGCAGCCGTTTGGAGGAAAGCGCTTCCTCCAGGGCCGTTTCCAGGTTGGACCCCACGCTCAGGGTGACGTCGGCAAACTGGATGGCCTGGGCCTGGCGGGCCTTTTCGAACATCTGCCTGAAGCTGCCGATGTCCGCGCTGCGCTGATCCAGGAAACGGATGGTCTTCTCCTCGGCCAGCTGCTCGCGCTTCAGGGCCTTGACGAACTTGCGGCTGTCCAGCCAGACCTGATCGATGTCGCGGTTGGTGAACCCGGCCGCGGCGCCGCCGGGGCGGCCGCCCTGACTGGGCTCACCGGAGGGATAGCCCTCCTGGCCGGCCAGCTCCTCGCTCAGTCTCGAGCCGGTAGACTCGCCAGGCTTGCGTTCGCCGGGCTTGCCTTCACCGGGCTTACCTTCGCCAGGCTGACCTTCTCCGGGCTTGCCTTCACCGGGCTGACCTTCACCGGGCTCGCCTTCGCCAGGCTTGCCTTCGCCGGGCTTGGCTTCGCCGGGCTTGCCCTCACCGGGCGTGCCTTCACCGGGCCTGCCTTCTCCCGGTCGGGCCTCGCCGGGCTGGCCCTGGCCGCCCCCGGTGCCGCCGGTGGCGGCGGCGATCTGCCGCACTCGCCCGCCGATGGACTTGGCGTCCATGGCCAGCCGGCGCAGAACGCCCGTGGGCGAGCCGGCCAGCATGTCCCGGGCCGCCTGCAGCCCCGCCACCGTCTGCTCCAGCGACTTCTCGATCCCCCGCTGGGCTTCCTGGGCCGCCTTCACGTCCTGCCCGGCCAGGTTCACCGCCGCGTTGACCATCTTCTGGGTGGTGTCGTCACGCCGCAGGGCGGTCCCCACGTCCCCCAGGGCGCCGGCCACTCGCTCCTTCTTGGTCTCGTCGGCCCACTCCCTCAGGTCCTTCACGTACTGCTGGAAGTCCTTCAGGTCCCGGGCCAGACCCGCCTGTTGGCCGGCCAGGCCCTTCAGCTGCCCGCCCAGGCGCGGGTCGCTCTTCATGGCCGCCTGGACATCGCTGCGCGACGGCTCGGCGGGCTGTCCGGAGCCGCCCTTGCCGCTCAGCTCTGCGGCTCTGCCGGCGACCTGCCGGGTGCCCTGGGAGACCCGGTACTGGTTGGCCGCCAGGGCCATGGCCCCGCTCTGGGCGGCGTCCATCGCCGCCTGGAGCGACTCGTGCTGACCGACCTGCATGCGGCTCATGGCCGTGCGCAGGAATCGCTGGGCCGCCATGGCCTCGGCCAAGCCTTGCCTGACCTGGCCTTGGTTGAAGTGCCTGGAGGCCTGGTCCATGGCCGTGGCCGCGTCGCGGAGGCTGCGGATGGTTCCGGCAGCCAGGGCGTCGCCCGGCTGCATGGTGCGGGCGATGTCGCGGGCCAGGTCGCGGGCCCGGTCGGCCTGCTGGGCCTGCTGTCCGGCGAGGCCTTGCATGCCGGCCTGACCTCCAGCGCCTTGGGGCTGCTGGTCCTGGGGCGACTGTTCGCCCATGGGCGGCATGCCGCTGCCGCCCCCGCTGCCGCCGCTGGGCTCGCGCCGCTGGCGCTGCCTTTCCGTGTCAGTCTGGTCCCACGGCTCAGGCTCTTCGTCCTCCCCGCCGCCGGGGGAGGAGCTCTGGGCCTGGGTGGTGAAGGGGTTGGGCCCGCCGCGGCGGCGGTTGTCGGGGATCCTGTCGCTCGGCAGGCCCTTGATCCTTTCCACCTGCGGCGTGGGCAGTTGCAGCCTGTCTTCCGGCGTGGCGCCGGATTTCTCCAAGTCCTTGTACGGGATGGCCCGCTTGTCCACGCGGATCATCTGCCCGCCCAGCCCGGCCATCACCGACGGGTCGTTGGGCGAGTTGGGGTCGATGGCCTCACGCAGCCGGATGTGCCCCAACTGCTCCCGGGCCATCTCGATGAGCTGCTCCTCGGTGGCGTAGATCTCGCCGGCGATCTTGAGCTGCTTGGTCAGGGCGCCCTGCCGCTGCTTGATCCTCAGCGAGCGGCGGTAATCCGGCGGCAGGAGCCTGGGGGGGTTGTCCGGCTGCTGGAAGGCGGTGAGGGCGTCGGACATGGTGGAGGGGCCGCGGAACTCGATCTGCTCGGAGATCGGGTCGTTGGAGTAGCCGCTGGAGGGCTGCCCGGTGTGGATGGGCTCGGGGTTCAGCTCCAGCGGCACGTGGCGCTTGTCGGTGAAGACGCTTTCGGCCATGGCCAGGGCGACGCAGAGCTGATTGGCGGCCTGGCCGGGCTCGTGCTTGTGCTTGAGCAGATCGTAGGCCACCTCGATGTGCCGGGTGGCCTGGGCCAGCACCTCTTCCCGGTTGGCGGCGGCCACGCCGATCCCGTGGTCGCCACCGTAGCCCCAGAACAGGCCGAAATTGGGCGGGTCGCCCAGACCGCCGGCCATGCGGTCGCCCACGCCTTCGCTCTTGGCCTTGAACTCGCCTTCGGGAATCTTGCCGCGCTGCTGCTCCACGTGCCAGGCCGCCGCCATGAACAGCATCAGGTCCATGGGGTCGTTGAAGACCTCGTGGGGCAGGTCGGGCGGGGCGACGCCGGCCGGCCAGTTGGCCGCCACCTCCAGCGGCATCATCTTGATGAAGAACAGGTCCGTCCGGGCGGACTGGCCCTTCCGGTCCACCACCTCCAGGTGGTAGAAGATCATGTCGCCGATCTTCATCTGAGGCTTGGCGCTTTCCAGCTCCAGGACGTACTCGGCCTTGCCCTCCTGGACGTTCTTGTCGCTGCCCGCGCTGTCGGTGACCTTCATCTCCCACTTCAGCGGGGTGCGTTCGGCGCCGCGGAACAGGTCGGCCTTGACCTCGGCCGCCTTCACCCCGTAGTCGTCGGTCACCTTGCCCCGGAAGGTCACCTCGCACAGCGGGTGCACGCTCATGTCCACCCTGGGCGAGACCATCTCCACGGTGGGGGGGTTGTCGGGCACGGCCTTGACGTAATAGAAATCGTCCGGGGCCAGGTCCTGCTTGTCGACGTCCCGGACGGCGACGGTGTAGTTGGTGTCCTTTTCCACGACGAAGCTGGCCCGGCGGGTGTTCTTGTCCTTGGGGTCGGCCGCCAGGGGCAGCTTGCGGCCGTCGTCGAACCTCAGTTCGCCCCATTCCAGCCGGTTGTTGCCCACGATGCCCACGTCCACCTTCGTGCCGGCCACGACGCTGATGTCGCCGCTCTCGCCGAAGGTCGTCAGCGGCTTGCGCTCCAGATACTCGGGGTAGTGGTAGGTCAGCTCGATGCCGCGGATGGACAGCGGGTCGTACACGTCAATGGTATAGGTATCGGATTTGTGCCGGCTGCTGGCGATATGGTAGCTGATCTGCTCGCTGACGTACGGCAGCGGCCGGGCAAAGCCGTGCAGCGCCTCGATGGGCCGCATGGACAGCGTCTGCTCCTCGCCGCCGGGGGTGCGAAACTTGAGCACGGGGACGTCGGCCGGCTCGCGGGAAAGCCTGGCCACGATGTCCACGGCGCTGCCCCGCAGGACGCGCGTGTTTCCGGGGTAGACCTCGAAGGAGATCGGCCCATAGCGGAGGTGTCGCTCCAGGCTTTGGCGTTCCCGCTCGGCCACGTCCCGGGCGCGTTCTTCGGCGATGGACCGGCCGGGGAAGATGATCCGCTCGACGCGCTCGTCCATGAAGCCGGGGGCCATCAGCCAGGGAGCGGCGAAGAACACCAGCAGCACCGCCGCCGCCACGGCGTGCTTCCTCAGCCGGCGGAGGTTGGCCACCACCTGCAGGTTCGAACGGTCAATCCGGGCCACCGCGTCATCCACCAGGAAGCTGGTGATGTAGCCGCTCAGCCCCTTGGGCTTCACCCGGCCGAACTCCAGGGCCGAGATGACCGAGCCCTGGGCCGATTCCGGCACCCGCTCCTCGATCAGCAGGGCGACCTGCTCATCGGGCACCCTCCGCAGGAACGGGTAGACGAGATGGCGCAGGCACAGCACGGCCAGCACCGCCCCGCCCACGCACAGCAGGTACAGCCGGGTGTGCCCGCCGAACTTGTAGATCCAGTCCGCCAGCAGGAACAGCAGGAACATGCCCAGGGCCTCGGTCACGACCAGCAGCAGCCCCTGAAAGGCCACCGTCAGCCGGTACCGCCTCCGGACCCGCCCCAGCCGCCGCTTGAATTGCTCCGTGTGCGCCGCCATGGCTCAGCTCCCGCTTCCCATGAACCGGCTCGCCGGGGCCTGCTCAGGCCGTCCCGGACCGGGCCGCCAGGATCATTTCAATGCCCAGGATTACCAGCACCAGAGCCGCAAGATAGAACCACAGTCTCTGGGAATTCTCCACCCGCTCCTGCGCCGCCTTTCTCGGCAGCACGGTAGCCGTCCGTCTGGCCTCGCCCTCGTCGCCGGCCGACTCGGACCGCACCGCCGCCACCAGCTCCTTCGCCTCCAATTGGGCCAGGTTGGGCTCCTCCGGGTCGAGATTGGCGGCGAACCGCGCCGTCTGGCCCTTCCAAGTGACCTGGTAAATACCGGGCTTCTCGGGAACGAACCCAACCATCTGCTCCTCGCCGTCGGCCGGGCTCACCGCCAGCGACTGGCTCCTGCCCTCCGGGGTCCGCAGCTCGACCTTCCCGGCCGCCTTGCCGACCCGGTGGGCGACGCTCTGGCCGACCAGGACGTTGCGTTCGCTGCCGGCCTGCTGGGTGCACAACCGCTGGGCGAACTGGTGCAGGAACGGGGCAAAGACGCCCTGAAGGCAGAAGTCGTTCCACTCCAGGTCCGTGGCCGAGGCGAACAGCAGGCTGCGGCCTTTGCCTAACGGCTTGTCTTGCAAACCCTTATCCTCGTCCTTGCCAAACTCCTTCTCCAGCAGGGCCGGGGCCCTGTTGCTGAACCAGGCCAGCACGCGGGCGGCGTAGGCATCGCCTACCTGGCAGTACTGCCGGAACTGAGCCACGCCGAAATCACCGCGGTGAGGCCCGTAGAAGGGGGCAAAGATTTCGTGCCTGAAATCCACCTCACTGATTATAACCGGATCGTCGCCTTTTCCGCGGCCCAACCCGCCCAACTTGCACGGGGCCACCGCGGCCAGGGACTGGTTGAACTTCCCGGCGTCCACGTTGGCCCCGCAGAAGATGCCCACCCCGCCGCCGTCGTCGAGGAACTGCTTCAGGGCCTGGACGGCGGCGGGGGTCACCTCGCCCACGTTGGCCAGGATGACCGCGTCCACCTTGCTGAGCTCGTCGCCGGTGAGCTGGTCCGGCCGGATCGACCGAACCTCGAAGGGGCTGGGGCGGTCGGCGGTGGCCGGCACCAGCGCCGTCTGGATGAAGAAGCCGTCGTTGCGGACCAGCTGCGGGGACGCGTCGCCGTTGACCAGCAGCAGCCGCACCCGCGGCGTCACGTGCACGCAGAAATACCCCACGTTGTCGGCCGGCATGCTGTCGGCGCTGGACACGGAGACGCTGCCGACCACGTCGCCGGGCTTGGCGAAGGCGTAGCGGAAACGCACGGGCGAGTCGGACCGGGCCTGGACGTTCACCGGCCGCCTCTCCACCTCCCTGCCGTCCAGCGTCAGCACCACCTCCATGTTGTTGGCCGGCTGGTCGGTGAGATTGGTGATCTTGGCGGAAATGGACTCGGGGAAGCCGCCGGCCACGACCAGCCGGGGAACCGCCACCTCTTCGACGAAGACGTTGGCGGCGTCTTTCCCCCCGCCGACGTCGAGCACCTCCAGCTCGATTCCCGGCCCGAGCTGCCAGTCGCCCCGATAGCGCCAGGCGCTTTGCTGGAGGTCGCTGATCAGCACGATGCGGCGCTGCTGCTCCTCGCGCCGCAGCAGCCGGTCATTCGCCTCCTTCAGGGCCTCGGTCAGCCTCGTTCCCCGCCAGGACGGCTCAATGGCCTCGATGGCCGTGCCCACGTCGGCCGGCTCCGACCCCAGCTCGCAAACGACCTGCAGGTCCGTGGAGAACGTGGCCAGCCCCACCTTGGCCAGCGGGCCGGCATGCCGGACGAAATCCAAGGCCTTCTGCTTGGCCTGCTTCAGCCGGTCCGACTCCATCATGGAGTAGGAGTTGTCCACCATCACCAGGATGGCGCTTTCGCCCAGGACGGTGGTGGCGCCGGCCCGCTGGCTGGGCCTCCAGAAGAAGGGCCGGGCAAAGGCCACCGCCAGGATCCCCAGGGCCAGCGCCCGCAGCAGGATCAGCAGCAGCTCCGTCAGCCGCCGCCGGCGGACCACGCGCTGCGACATCTTCCGCAGGAAACGCACCGAGCCGAAGACCACCCGCTGCACCCGGCGGCGCTGGACCAGGTGAATGATGATCGGCACCAGGGCGGCCGCCGCCCCGGCCAGAAACAGCCCGTTGAGGAAGTTCAGTCCGCCCATCAGTAGCGTCGGCTCCGCTGGTACAGGTATTCAGACAGCGCCAGCTCCAGTGGCGTTGAGGTGTCGAACAGTTTGTAGTCCACCTTCAGGTCCGCGCAGCCCTGGCGGTAGACGCTGTAGAAGTCCTCCATCTCCTGGAGGTAGCTCTGCCGGACGTGCTGGGGGGCCGTCAGGATCCGCTCCTGCGTTTCCGGGTCGATGAACTCGGTGATCTGCTGGAAGGGGAACTCCAGCTCGGCCTTGTCCACGATGTGGAAGAGGATGACGTCGTTGCCCAGGAACTTGAAGTGCTGCAGCCCGCTGAGCACCTCGTCCGGCTCGGCGAACAGGTCGGAGATGAGCACGATGAGGCCGCGGCTCTTAATGCCCTCGGCCAGGTCGTGCAGGGGTTTTCCGGGGGCGGTGCTGCCGCCGGGGGTGAGGTTCTCCAGTTCGGCCAGCATCAGGTGCAGGTGGGCGGTGCGGCTGCGGGGGGGCAGCAGCGTGCGGATCTCGGTGTCGAACAGCACCAGCCCGGTGGCGTCGCGCTGCATCATCATGAAGTACGCCAGCGACGCCGCCAGGTAGCAGCTGTACTGGAGCTTCGTCAGCGGCCCCGAGCCGTAGCTCATGGAGCCCGATTTGTCCAGCACCACGGAGCACTTCAGGTTGGTCTCTTCCTCGAACTGCTTGATGTAGTAGCGGTCGGTCTTGCCGTACAGCTTCCAGTCCAGGTGGCGGATCTCGTCGCCGGCCACGTACGAGCGGTACTCCGCGAACTCCACGGAGAAGCCGCGGTAGGGGCTGCGGTGCAGCCCCAGGATGAACCCTTCCACCACGGTCTTGGCCAGCAGCTGCATGTTGCTGATCCGCGAGAGGGTGTCGAAGTCCAGGTACTTGAAGGTCGCTGCTTCCTGTTGCTCAGGCACGGTCGTTCACCCATGGCTTCTGCGCCCGGGCCTCACAGCCCGGAGCTGGGTTTGGGAACCTCCTTCAGCAACCGCCCGACGATCTGCTCGGAGCGGACGCGGGCCGCCTCCGCCCGGAAGTTGGTGATGATGCGGTGCCGCAGCACGGGCATGGCCACCGCCTCCACGTCGTCCACGGACACCCCGAACCGCCCGTCCAGCACCGCCCGGGCCTTGCCCGCCAGCACCAGGTAGTGCGACGCCCGCAGGCTGGCGCCCCAGGAGACGAACTCCTTCACGAAGTCGGGGGCGTCCTCCCGCTGCGGCCGGCTGCACGCCACCAGCCGCACCGCGTACCGCGCCACCGCGTCGGCCACCGGAATCGCCCGCACGATCCGCTGGTACGTCAGCAGGTCCTGACCGTGCATGACGCAGGCCAGCAGCTCCGGGCGCTTGCTGGTGGTGGAGTTGACCACCTCGATCTCCTGCTCCTTGGGCAGGTAGTCGATGATGACGCTGAACATGAACCGGTCCTGCTGGATGGTGGGCAGCGGGTAGGTGCCCTCGTGCTCGATGGGGTTCTGCGTGGCCAGCACGAAGAACGGCTCATTGAGCTTGTAGGTCTTGCCGCCGACGGTGACCTGGTGTTCCTGCATGGCCTCCAGCAGGGCGGCCTGGGTCTTGGGGGGCGTGCGGTTGATCTCGTCGGCCAGGATGATGTTGGCGAAGACCGGCCCGCGGAGGAACTTCAGGTCGCGCTTGCCCGTGGCCCGGTCCTCCTCCAGGATCTCCGTGCCGGTGATGTCGGAGGGCATCAGGTCGGGGGTGAACTGGATCCGCCGGAAGCTCAGGTCCAGGGTGTCGCCGATGCTCTTGATCAGCAGCGTCTTGGCCAGCCCCGGCACGCCGGTGATCAGGCAGTGCCCGCCGGCGAAGAACGACAGCAGCACCTGCTCCACCACCTCGTCCTGGCCGATGATCACCCGGCGGATCTGACCGAGGATCTTCTGCCGCCCGGTCTTGAGCTGCTCGATCATCTCGGCGGCCCGCTTCTCGTCAATCGTCTCTTCGAACGCTTCGGTCGGTTTAATCATCGCGCGTCATCCCTTGCCAAACGCCGTTGGGGTCGTCCCCGGCGGTCAGTGCGCCGCCACCGGCACGGGCATGCTCTCCAGCAGTCTGACGATCACGTCCTCCACCGTCACCTTGTCCACGTCGGCCCGGAAGCTCAGCCCGATGCGGTGCCGCAGCACCGGGGCCACCACCGCCTGGACGTCCTCCGGCTGGGCCGTCATCCGCCCCGACATCGCCGCCAGCGACTTGGCCCCCAGGGTGATGTACTGCGAGGCCCGCAGCCCGGCGCCCCAGGCGACGTATTCCTTGATGAAGTCGGGCGCCGTGGGGTTTCCCGGCCGGGAGGAAACCACCAGGTCCACCGTGTATTCCACCAGCGACGGCGGCACCTGGACCTTCAGGATCAGCTCCTGGAACGCCAGCAGCGCTTGCTTGGACACCAGCGGCTTCAGCTCCACCTCCGCGTACCCGGTGGAGGCCTTGATCACCGCCACCTCGTCGTCCTCGCCCAGGTAGTCCATCATCACGTTGAACATGAAGCGGTCCTGCTGGGCCTCCGGCAGCGGGTACGTGCCCTCCTGCTCGAAGGGGATCTGCGTGGCCAACACGAAGGTGGGCTGCTCCAGCGGATAGGTCTTGCCGCCGATGGTCACCTGCCGTTCCTGCATCGTCTCCAGCAGCGCCGCCTGGGTCTTGGGCGGCGTGCGGTTGATCTCGTCGGCCATCACAATGTTGGCGAACACCGGGCCGCGCACGAACCGCATCTCCCGCCGACCCGTCGACATGTCCTCCTCCAGGATCTCCGTGCCGGTGATGTCCGAGGGCATCAGGTCGGGGGTGAACTGGATCCGCCGGAAGCTCAGGTCCATGATCCGGGCCAGCGAGGCGATCAGCAGCGTCTTGCCCACCCCGGGCACGCCCGTGATCATGCAGTGGCCCCCGGCGAAGAAGGCCGTCAGCACGTGCTGCATGGCCCGGTCCTGACCGATAACAACCCGCCTCAGCTGCGAGACGATTTCGTCGGTCACCTCTTTGAGTCTCTCCGCAGACACATCCTGCTTAGCCATTCACCCGTCTCCAAATGCACGGTACCTGCCTAAAGCGCCTGTGCCGCCGTCAGACTCTCAGCGGATACCCATCCACAGGGCAGCCCGCGCGCACGCTGCCGCCTTCGTAGGTAAACAATCGTAATCGCGGGCCGTGTCGCCGCAAGCTACTAAATTTTTCAGCAAACGGCGGATACCGAAATCCGCCTGTATCTGACGCCGTCGGCCGGCTCGGGTTCCACGGCAAATGCATGATCCTTCCCGGCGCCTCGCCGCCTCCGGCCCGGGCGATCGGCCGGGCGGCCGCGCCCCAGGGCATCCGGCGTTCCCGATACTATATCGAATATGTGTCGCCCCGGGCTCAAGCCGGCTTCATTCTCGGCCGAATTAAGTAACGTCGGCCGGCCGGGGCCTCGCGGGCATTGCCCCCCGCCACAGGCGCAGCTTGGCCTTAAGGAGTCCGCCGTGTCCATGAAGGTGCTGATTGTTGATTCCGACGGGCGCTTCGTCGGTCAGGCCAGGGACATCCTGGAATCCTGCGGCCATTACGTCGTCCACGAACCCCGCCCCGAGCAGGCCCTGGCCCGCGCCCGCAAGTGGCGGCCGGATGTCACACTCATCAGCGCCGAGCTGCCCGCCGCTTCCGAGGGCGACCTGCTGCGGCGCTTCGGCGACGTTCGGCCCCGCCCCGCCGTCCTGCTGGTGGTATCCCTGGACCGCTTCGACAAGGCCTGGCAGGCCTGGCAGCGCGGCGGCGACGAGGTGCTCTTCAAGCCCATGCTCCAGCCTTCCGAGCTGCACGTGAGCATCCTGGTCGCCCGGGAGAACGCCCTGCTGCCGCGCCGGCCAGGCGTCATGGCCCACCCCGTTGCCAAATCGGCCTGAGCCCGCCGGCACGGCGATACCAAGCGCCACGGGCGCGCGCCGCGGCACATTCCCTTCGGGGCAGCTCCAAGTGCGACGCCGATCACCGCCCCCTCAGGCATGAGAGACAGCCCTCAGGCTCTCGTCGTGCAGAGACCGCTTCCTCCAGAAGCGCCTGCTCCAGGCGGGTGCGAAGGCCGGCCCGTGGCGATGGTCGAGCGGTTGGGCATGCACAAGGGGTTGGACACGTACGCCCGTTGAAGGTTGACGCCCGCGGCCGCCAGCCGATCCAGGTTCGGCGGGCGGATGACCTGGTTTCCGGCGCAGCCCATGTGGTTCTGCCGCATCTGGTCCGTGGTGATCAGCAGCACGCTCAGCGGTTCAGCCATGCCTCACGCCTATCATCGCAAGTCATTATATTGCCGTTCCTTACCTCCAACTTCGACGGGCTTGATCTGAACAGTCCGGTCACAACATCCATGTCTCCAGCTCTTGCTTTGACGGTGTTTCCGGCGGCTCGGCCGGGGGTGTCTGCGGCGCGGTCCCGGCCGGCGGTGCGGCGCCGAGCTCGGCCAGAATGTCCTCCCAGTGCCGGCGCGATTCATCTGCGGCCCGACTGGATCGCCAGAGTCTGAGCACGTCAGCGAAGGACACGTAGCAGGCCTTTGAGAAGCCGGCGACGTCGGCCTCCTCCGGATCCACCCCCAGCCAGGCCGCCAGCCTCAGCCACTCCGGATCGCGCCGGCCGACGGCCAGGCCGGCGATGTCCGGCGGCCGGGGAAAGTGCACGGCACGCAGGTGTCCTCCAGCCACCAAGCGGCTTATGGTCATTCGGCTGACGGCGAGCATGGCGGCGGCCTGGGCCTGGCTGACCAGCCCGGCCGGGTGCCGCCTCAAGGCCCGCGCGTACCAGACCATCATGGCCGCTCCAAGATCCTCTCTGCTATATGCCTTGCCTCGTGCCATGGCCCTAAAGGTAGCCTCGCAGATACAGAATGTAAACAATATTCGTTATTCTTGTAACAGCGCCCCGGCTTATCTCGGGCCAGGCCCAGAAAGGCCGTTGTCCTGCGACACCTGCCTGCCGCGGCGGCGTGTCGGCAGCAGCCCCGTTGGGGCCATGGGGGCAAATCCTAGGCCGAGGCCGACCTACGCCCCCGCGGTGGGCCAGAGACGCTCATCCTCGCGGAGGATCAATTCCTGCAGGAGCCGCCTTTCCAGCGCCCGGAGGTCCTCAGCGCAAGCCTTTGACGCATAGAGGTTTCGAGCCTCCGGAACGTCCGCGGTCATGTCGTACAGCTCCCCGTAATCCTGCCCCCCGTAACAGGTCAGCTTGCGACTGGGCGTGATGATCGTCCGCAGGTTATCCCCCTCGGGCGTGCGGTATTCGACGAAGGCGGCGTCGCGCCGGCTCGCCAGGATCGTCGGGGCGACGTCGCAAGAGCTGAACAGGCCGTCCGACCGCGCCCCGGCCGCTCCGCCTGGAACCCGCCAGAGCATCGGCACGTTGATGAGACCCTCGAGCAGCCAAGGACCCTTCAGCAGCAGCCCGCAGTCGCCCATCAGGTCGCCGTGGTCGGAGGTGAAGATGACAATGGTATTCGCGGCCAGAGGAGTCTGGTCCAGGACGTCCAGCAGCCTGCCGACGTTCTCATCCACCATGGCGACCATGCCGTAGGTTCGGGCGATGATCTCGCGGAGCTGGGCCTCGGTCGTATCCCGCAGGGCGGCCCGGAAGTGCGGCGGCTTGTCGGCGAGGGCCTCCGGCCCCAGCCGGGGGATGACGATCTCCGCCGGGTCGTACATGGTGTCGTAGGGCTTGGGCGGGCTGAAGGGGTGATGGGGGTCGGGAAAGCTGACCCACAGCAGGAAGGGCCGGCCGTCGGCGGCCCGCTGGCGGAGGTATTCGCTGCCGATCTCGCCCAGCCAGTTGCTGCTGTGGGCCTGATGAGGATACAGCGGCGTGAAGCTCTCGAACGCGCCGGTGGGGGAGGGCTCGAACTGGAATTGCTTGTCCAGGGCGGAGGGGAATTTCGCCTTGACCCACTCGCAGAAGTGGGCGCGGTTGAGGTTGGCGTGGCCGTGGCCGACGGAGATCTGCACGTACTGGAAGCCGTAATAGGGGCCCGTCCATTCCGGCGAGTTGACGCCCTGCTCCCAGGCCGGCCCGCACTCGATGCCCCGCGGCACGCCGTCAAACGGCATGGCCGTGATGCGGAAGTGCGGCTTGCCGAAGAAGGCGGTGTGATAACCGTGTTCGTTCAGGATGTCCGCGATGGTCCGCTCGCACTCGGGCAGGTCCACGCCGTTGCACCAACAGCGGTGGTTTCGCGGCAGCCGGCCGGTGGCGATGGTGGCGCGATTGGGCATGCAGACCGGATTGTTCACGTAAGCCCTGTCGAGGCAGATTCCGCCGGCCGCCAGGCGGTCGAGGCCCGGGGTGCCGATGACGGGAGGGGCTCCAAATCGCGAACTTCGCGATTTGGAGACCACGTTTCCGGCGCAGCCCATGTGGTCGCGCCGCATCTGGTCGGTGGTAATCAGCAGCACGTTCAGCGGGCCGGCCATGATTCACGTCCTTCCGGGGCAGCGGGAACCGTCAAGGAGGCGAAGTTAGCCTGCCGGGCGCGCCGTGCAAGCCCAAAAGCTCCGGCCGGGCGCGGGCAGGACGTTACCGCCCGCGCAATTCGTGATACGCCGACATGCAGGCCTCGGCGTTCTCGATCGGCACGTTGGGGGGGATGTGGTTGCCCACGGCGAAGAAGTATCCCGGGCAGTGCCGGCCGAGGTCCATGCAGCGCTTGACCTCACGGACAATGTCGGTCTTCGTGCCGTAGGTCAGGATGCGGCAGTCGGCGTTGCCGACGATGACGTGCGTGCGGCCGTATTTCCGGCAGATGTATTCCAGGTCGGTGGTGGGCTCGAAGATGAAGCCGTCGGCCCCGGCGGCGGCGATGTCGTCCACATACTCGGTGAAGTTGCCGTCCGAGCAGAACAGCACTTTCTTGCCGGCGTCCTTGACGCAGTCCCAGTAGCGCCGGAAGTTCGGAAACACGTAGCTGCGGTAGAACTGCGGCGAGAAGATCCCCCCGGCCGTCCACACGATGTCGTCGTGGGTGAGGAACACCTCGACGTCGGTGGCCGCCCAGGCCCGGACGTACTGCATGAGGTAGTTGGCCCAGCGGTTCAGCACATCGCCGAAACGCTCGGCGTCGCAGCCCGCCGCCAGCAGCAGGTTCTCCCAGCCGAAGGCGGCGATGGCAAAGCTCACCACCGAGCGGTACAGGCCGCCGGGGATCACGTAATCGCCCCGCCGGGCCTGCTCGTACCACCGCTGGTATTTCTCGACCTGCCGGGCGTGGTCGACCCGGCCGTATTCCTGGAACGGATCCAGGTTGAAAATCTCCTCCAGGTCGCGGAAGGGCGACTCGCTCGGCCGGCGGTAGTCGCTGCCGTCGTCCCGCCAGACGCCATGGCCCATGTCGGTCCAGCGCCCGGGCAGGTCGGCGGGCACGCCGGTGTCTCGGCAAAGCCCGCTTGCCTGCCCGACTTTTCCCTCAGGGCTGCCAGCCACCGGGAATGGGTGATGTACTGCGTGTGCGGGATTTCGTCGGGCGCGGCCAACCGGATGGCCGCCATGCCGCGCTGGTAGCTCATAGCGCCTCCGCCGGCGTCGGCCGCCGGCCGGGGCAATCTTACATGCAGCCCCGCCCCGTCGCCAGAAGCCCCGCCGGGGCCTGCGTGCTTGCCAACGCCCGGCCGCACTGTATGCTGCGGGCGTTGACCGGCTGGTTTGCGGCCAGTGCGCGCCGCGGTTCACGGCCGGCGGCGTCGATAAGGAGGCATCCAGTGTCAGCAGAGGCCTTCACCCCGCAACGGATCCCGCCGGTGTGCGGGTTCAACCTGCTGGAGAAGTTCGCCTGGAGGCAGGACCGGCCGCGGGGCGGGCGCTTCCAGGAGTGGGACTTCGACTTCATGGCCGAGCACGGCTTCCGCTTTGCCCGGCTGCCGATGGATTACCGCTGCTGGACGGCCGACCTGGCCGGCCCGCGGCGGGACATCGTGCAGGCCGTCCTGGATGAGGTGGCCGAGGCCGTCGAGATGGGCAAGGCTCGCGGCATCCACGTCTGCGTCAACATCCACCGCGGCCCCGGCTATTGCATCAACCGGCCGGAGATCGAGCCGTTCAATCTCTGGACCGACGCGGCCGCCCAGGAGGCCTTCGCCCACCACTGGGGGACCATCGCCGAACGCTTCAAGGGCTACTCCAACGACGAATGCTCCTTCGACCTGCTCAACGAGCCGCCCGGCTACGGCCAGCGGGGCTTCAGCAGCGAGTCGCACCGCACGGTCATGGAAATGGCCGCCGAGGCCATCCGCCAAGTCACGCCCGACAGGCTCATCATCTGCGACGGCCACGGCGGCGGGCACTGGCCCAGCGAGGAGCTGCTGGAGCTGGCCGTGGCCCAGTCCATGCGCGGATACATCCCCTTCGAGGTGACGCATCACAAGGCCCACTGGTGCAGGCGGCCGGAGGGCTACGTCTGGCCCGAGCCCGCCTGGCCCATGAACGTCCCGGACCAGGCCGGGCCGTGGGACAAGGCCCGACTGCAGCGCGAAGTCTACCAGCCTTGGCGGCAGCTCCAGGCCAAGGGCGTGGGCGTGCACTGCGGCGAGGCCGGCGTCTACAACCAGACACCCGCCGAGGCCACTTATGCCTTCCTGGACGACCTGCTGTCGATCTTCAACGAGAACGGCTGGGGCTGGGCGCTGTGGAACCTGCGCGGGGCCTTCGGCGTGCTGGATAGCGGCCGGGCCGACGCGGCGACCGAGCCCTGCGGCGACCACCAGCTCGACCGCAGGATGCTCGAGTTGCTCAAGCGGCACCTGTAAGCAGGAGGATTAAGGCAGGAGGCGGCGCGGCCTTTCCGATCAAGGGCTTGGAAGCGCCGCCTTGTTGTGTATCCTTTCTGCGTCCGCGGATTGGCCAATGACCTGGTTGGAAGGAGCGATCATGCCCGGCGATGGAATGCTGAACGTTCGTGACTTCGGCGCGGTCGGCGACGGCGAGGCCGACGACACCGCCGCAATTCAAAAGGCCATCAACAAGGCCGCCCGGGCCGGCGCCACGGTGCTGGTGCCCGCCGGCGCTTTCAGAGTCTCGAGGCTGAAGCTGCGCTCGCACACGGGGCTGCTGGGCTACCCCACCTGGAGCTACCGCGACTTCGGCGGCTCCATCCTGCGCCTGGCCGACGCCGGCGCGCCCTGCCTGCTGGACCTGACCGGCGCCGTGGGCGTCACCATCAACGGGCTGTGTCTGGACGGGCAGCGGCTGCCCGGGAAAACCCACGGCGTCATGTTTGCAAAGCCCAACTACGGCAAGCAGGAGGACGCCCCCCGCATCGAGCGCTGCCGCATCAGCGGCTTCTCCGGCGACGGCGTCCACCTGCGGCGGATCTGGTGCTTCAGCGTCCGCCACTGCATGCTCAGCCACAACGGCGGCCACGGCCTGTACGTCCGCGGCTGGGACGGCTTCATCCTGGACAACTGGCTGAGCGGCAACGCCGGCGCCGGCTACGCCGCCCCCGACGAAAACTCCTCCATCACCATGACCGCCAACCGCATCGAATGGAACCAGGCCGGCGGCATCGTCGTGAACGACGGGCATCTTTACAACATCACCGGCAACTACATCGACCGCTCCGGCGGGCCCGGCATCCGCCTGACCGGAGGCCGCCACTTCACCATCTTCGGCAACGTCATCTACCGCAGCGGCCGGCCGGACTGGCGGGACCTGGCTGAGTATGAAGACTCCCACGTCTGGTTCGAGGGCGTGGTTAGTCTGACCTTTTCCGGCAACACCATGCGGGTGGCCCGCGACGACGGCGACACCGGCAACTTCTCGCCCCGATACGGCGTCGTCTACCACCGCCTCGAAAACAGTCTCATCAAGAACAACACCATGCAGGACGGCGCCCTGGAAAAGCTCTTCGTGGACCTGCACGACAACCGCGCCAACGTCATCATCGCCGACAACGTCGGCAGCCTGTTCGTCCCGCCGAAAGACAAGAACCC
>LJUF01000058.1 GCA_001303665.1 Phycisphaerae bacterium SM23_33
GAAGCCGGCCGAGATGATGATGGCGGCCTTGATGCCCTTCTGGCCGCACTGGATCAGGGCCTTGTCCACGACGCTGGCGGGAAAGACGATCACCGCCAGGTCCACCGGGTCGGGGATGTCAGTGACGTAGCGGTAGGCCGGCACGGCGCTGATGCTGCGCTTGCCGGGGGCGACCGGGTACAGCACGCCCGCATACCCGGTGCTGAGGATGTTGTAGAAGATGTCGTAAGGGACCGTGCCGGGCGTCCTGGTGACGCCCAGCACCGCCACGGAGCGCGGGTTGAAGATGGCGTTGAGGCCTTCGTGCCCGCCCGGGCCGGGGACGGGGCCCGGCGACTGGGCTTTTCGTTCGGCCCGGGCCCGTTCCAGAATCGTTTTGTGCTCGGCGTTCATGTGCCCACTGGCTCAAGGCGATGGTGCCCATGCGGCCCGGTGGCTCCGGCGGTCGGCACGCTACGCTTTCTTGCCCTTGTGCTGCTCCCAGAGATCCGGCAGAAGCTCCTTCACCTTGGCTTGGAGCTCCTCGTCGCTGATGGCCGTGAGGCGCCCTTCGTGCTCGTACTGGTCCATCACCCAGCGGGCCAGGGCGTGCACCTTGATCTTGTTCACCCGGCCTTCCCCCTCCAGGCCGAGATACTCGTTGACCCACAAGGCCACACCGTCGGCGCCGCTCTTGTCGGTGATGGCCACCCGCGGGGGCCGGCCCAGCAGGGCGGCGGTGTCGAAGATGTTGTAGATCCGCTCGTCCTGCCGCAGGCCCCCGGCGTGGATGCCCGCCCGGGTGGTGTTGAAGGCCTTGCCCACGAAGGGGTAGTGCTCGGGGATGGGCAGGCCGATGGAGCGCATGTAATCGGCCAGCTCGGTGATGGCCCGGGTGTCGATGCCGCACAGATCGCCCTTCAGGGCGATGTACTCGATGATGGCCCCCTCCAGCGGGGGGTTGCCGGTCCGCTCCCCGAAACCGAACAGGGTGGTGTTCACGGCGTCGCAGCCGTACAGCCAGGCCGTCCCGCCGTTCACGTGCACCTTGTGAAAGTCGTTGTGCCCGTGCCACTCCAGCCGTTCGCTGGGAACGCCGCACTCCCGGTTGAGCTTGTAGATGAGCTTGGGGATGCTGCGCGGCAGCTCCGCGCCCGGATAGCTGACGCCGAAGCCCATGGTGTCGCACAGCCGGACCTTGGCCGACAGCGGCTCCGGCACCTGCCGGCTCATCTCCATCAGCCGGTCCACGAACGGCAGCACGAACCCGTTGATATCCGCGCGGGTGACGTCTTCGAGGTGGCAGCGCGGGCGGACGCCGGCCTCAAAGGCGGCGTCCACCACCTCGCAATACTTGTCCATGATCCGCTTCCGGTCGCTCTTGAGTTTGTAGAAGATGTGGTAGTCCGAGCAACTGGTGAGCATGCCGGTTTCGGTGAGCCCGGCCTGCTTGACCAGCCGGAAGTCGCCCTTTTCCGCCCGGATCCAGCCGGTGCACTCGGGATAGGTGTGGCCCAGCTCGCGGCAGCGGTCGAGCGTCCTGCGGTCGTTCTTGGTGTACAGGAAGAACTCGGTCTGCCGCACGACGCCGTTGGGCCCGCCGAGCCTGGCCAGCAGGTCGTAGATGTGGACCATCTGGTCGCTGGTGTACGGCGGGCGGGCCTGCTGGCCGTCGCGGAAGGTAGTGTCGGTGATGTGGATGTCGCGGCGGGACAGGGCCTTGGGGTCGAACTCCACCGCCCGGCCGTCGATGTACTCGACCACCGGGCCGTCGAAGCGGATCAGCGGCGGCAGGCTGTAGTCGAAGGTCTCTTCCAGCAGGTTCGGTTCGGCCGCGTCGACCAGCGGATGCGTTTTTCCGGCCTTGTTCATCCAGGTCCTTTCATGCACCACGGTCTGCCATTACACAGTACCAGAAATCGGCCCCCGCGCGCTCGCAAGAATGAGAACATCTATACCGCGAATGAACTCTATTTCCACGAACTACAGCAAGTTCGCTGTTCTTTGACGGTTGAGCCCGCGGAGGGCTCAGCGCGCCCACAGCGTGGCTGAATTCTCTGCCAGGCGTTCCCGCAGGCGGACGTTTCTGCCTCCACGTTTGAATCCGTGTATTCGTTCTGATTCGTGCAATTCGTGGTCTCGGTTCGGCACCCGCGCCGACGCGCCGACGTTTCCCGGTGTGCGAGCCTTTCGCTGACACGCCTAGATCTCCACTCCCTGCTCCCGGCAGAGCCTGGTGATGTACTCGATCGCCTCGCCCACGGTCTCGACCGCCAGCGCCTCGTCCTCGTCCATCTCGATGCCGAATTCCTGCTCGAACATGGCGACCAGTTCGACCGACTGGATGCTCTCGGCCCCCAGGTCCACGGCGAAGCTGTGCTCGGGTTTGATGTCGGCGGGGTCTATGCCCAGGATCCTGCCGGTTATCGCCCTGACTCGTTCGGCTGCGGTGGCCATCCCGTCGTCTCCTCTGGGTGCTAGGCTCTGAACATGGTCTTGCGGGCCCTGCGGATGGCCGTCTCGCGGGCCGGGGCGGTCATTTCGTAGACGGCGTCCCACATCTTCTCGTCGGCCTGGGTCCATTGGCAGTTCCGCCGGCCCATGGCGACCTTGGCGGTTGCGTACAGGCTGTTCTTGCCAAAGCCCTTGGTCACCAGGCCGTCCAGCAGGCAGGAAAAGGACGGGATGAACTTGGGCAGCACCTTGCCTGTGGCCATGAGCAGGCCCATGGCCCCGACGTACGCGCCGGTGTTAAACAGCGTGCCGATGGAGGTCTTGGTGTGGTCGCCGATCAGGGAGCCGACCTTGGTGGAACCGGTGCTGATGGGGTGCCTGCCGTCCAGGATGACGGAGACGGCGGAATAGTCGTTCTTCAGGTCGCTGTTGGTGGTCAAGGCGCCGAGATTGACCCATTCGCCGACGTAGGCGTGGCCGAGGAAGCCGTCGTGGTACTTGTTGGTGTAGCCCAGGATGACCGATTCCTCGACCTCCCCGCCGACGCGGCAGACCGGGCCGATGGAGTTGCCCTCGCGGCACTTGGTGCCCAGCAGGATGGACTTCCTGCCAACGTAGCAGGGCCCCTCGATGCGGGTGAAGGGGTGGACCTGGACGCCCTCGTCGAGGTAGATCGGCCCGCCCTCGGCGTCCAGGACGACCACGGGATGCACCACGGCGCCCCGGCCGACGTAGACGTTCTTGCCCTCGCCGCGTATGGCGGTGGGCTGCTCGACGGTGCCCTCGATGCCGCTGCGGCCGAGGGCCTGGAAGTCAGCCGTGATCTGTCCAGGGTTTTCCAGGATCAGCTCCCAGATATAGTTGTATGTCGGCAGGAGGACGGTCTTTGCTGGCAGCGCCGCCTTGGCCGATTCCAGGAAGCCCTCAAAGTCTTGGCGATTCAGCTTGCCGGCGTCGGTGGCGGCCACGCGGGCGTACAGCACCTCGCCGTCCTGGGCCAGGCCCACCTCGCTGGGCCCCGTGCCGGTCACGTCGAGGCTGGCCGCCTTGACGCGGGCGTTGACGGCCAGCAGGTCCTCGCTGGCCAGCGCGGCCGTGTCGTTGACCTTCCACTGCGTTCGCTGGGCGTATGCCTCGGCCATGTATTCGGGGACGAAGCAGGCCACGTCGTCGGGGTTGAGCCTGGCGTGGAGCTTCTCCGCCAGCGTGGTTATGCCGCAGCGCAGCTCCCAGATCGGGTGGGACCAGGCCAGCGGGTTGAAGCGGCCCCTGGCCTGGGGCGAACCGTCAAACAGCAGCAATCGCATAGGACATTCTCCTTTGATCGGGCTCAAAGGCCTGTGCGGGTCCTGAACAGGCTGTCAGCTTCAGTCGGGGCGGACTTCATCAGCCGGCCAGCGCTGGCTTCCCGGGGCGGCTATGGTTCGGGCTGGGGTGCCCCAGGCTTGTTGTCCTGGATCCACTGGTAATAGTCGCGCATCTTCAGCTGGCTGGCAGCCTCCTTGTCCATGAAGATCATGCTGTTGGGATGCAGCTGCAAGGCGCTGGCCGTGATCATGCTGGTGACGGGGCCTTCGATGGCGGCGGCCACCGCAGCGGCCTTGCTCTTGCCGCTGGCCAGCAGCAGCAGCTTGCGGGCCTCCAGGATGGTGCCCACGCCCATGGTGATGGCGTAGATGGGCACGTCCTGCTTTTTCTCGAAAAAGCGGGCGTTGTCCTGGATGGTTTCCTTGGCCAGGGTCTTGATTCGCGTCCGTGACCCCAGGCTGGAGCCAGGCTCGTTAAAGGCGATGTGCCCGTCGCTGCCGATGCCCAGCAATTGCAGGTCGATCCCCCCGCACTCCGTGATCCGGCGCTCGTACCAGGCGCAGAAGGCCAGGTGGTTCCGCGTCGTGCCCGAGGGGATGTGGACGTTCTGCGGCGGGATGTTGATGTGCTGGAAGAAGTTCTGCTTCATGAAGTAGTGGTAGCTCTGGGGGTGGGTGTCCGGCAGCCCCACGTACTCGTCCAGGTTGAAGGTGGTCACCTGGGAGAAGTCCAGCCCCTCTTCCTTGTGCAGGCGGACCAGCTCCTTGTACAGGCCCAGGGGGGTGGAGCCGGTGGCCAGGCCCAGCACGGCGTTGGGCTTGGTGTTCAGCACCTTGGACACTTCGTGAGCAGCCTGGACGCTCATTTCCTGGTACGCGGAGCAGACGATAACTTCCATTGTCGGGTCCCTTTACCTCGCGTCGGCCGCCCGGAGTCGAACCATTCACATACCCATCCAGGGGGCGAGTGGGGCGAATTCTAGATAATTGCCGCAAAATGGGCAAGGATTTTCCCTCTCCGCTGCGGGCAGGGGCGAAAAATGGCTTGCCTGGCGAAGTCCAATTGGCTAAAAGGCCCACTTCAAGCCCAGGCCGGACGTGTGAGATGAAATTCTATCTGGTGGATCGAATCGAGCGCATCGAGCCCGGCAAGCGGATCGTCGGCGCGAAGTCGCTGTCGCTTGCCGAGGAGTACCTGGCCGACCACTTCCCGGCCTTTCCCGTCCTGCCGGGTGTGCTGATGCTGGAGGCGATGGTCCAGACGGCGGCGTGGCTGCTGCGGATCGAGCAGAACTGGGCCAACAGCCTGATTGAGCTTTCAGCGGCAAGGAACGTCCGCTACGGCAGCTTCGTCGCTCCGGGGCATAGCCTTCGGGTCGAGGTGGAGTTGGTCGAGCTCGCCGGCCGGACCGCCGCATTCAAGGGCGTGGGCGTCGTGGACGGCGAGCGCCAGGCTGTTCAGGGCCGGCTGGAGCTGCGCTGCTTCAACGTGGCCGACATATCGCCGGCCGCTGGCGGCGCCGACGAAAAGATCGTCGCCCAGTTGAAGGAGCGGTTCAGGCTGATCGGCGGACCGGAGGCGCTGGCGGCGGCCCGCGCGGGGTAGCCCCGGCGGCCGTCGGGGCGATGCGGCCGAGGAAATCCCACCCTCCGGGGACAGTGCGGCGTTGACTTTGCTCGGCGGGTTGCCTATATGTGTTTCGGCGTACGGCCGCGGCAGCAACGGATGGGCCGGTATTCGGCCAAGACAGGAGAGCGTGGAAGATGCCAATGCCACAGGAAGAGGTCCTCGACAAGGTGCGGGAGACGCTGGTGGACGCGCTGGGTGTGGACGAGGAGGAGGTGACACCGGAGGCCACTCTCACCGGCGACCTCGGGGCGGAATCCATCGATTTCCTGGACATCGTCTTCAGGCTGGAAAAGGCCTTCAGCATAAAGATTCCCCCCGGCGACCTGTTCCCCGACAACATCCTGAACAACCCCCAGTTCGTGGAGAACGGCAAGCTTACCCAGGCCGGGCTGGCAACGTTGAAACAATCCATGCCGCACGTGGATTTCTCCGAGTTCCAGGCCGACCCGGACGTCAACAGGATGCCGGAGCTGTTCAAGGTCCAGACAATCGTCAATTACGTTCAGAACAAGGTGAACGGCTGAAGGCGGCCGCGGGCGGATGGGACAGCCGGGGGTCAACCGACGGGAGCGGCTCGCCGATGCGTTGGATCTGGATAGATCGCTTTGTGGAGTTCAAGCCCGGCGTGTCGGCCACGGCCGTGAAAAACGTCTCCCTGGCCGAGGAGCATCTGCACGATCACTGGGAGGACTTCCCCATGATGCCCGCCAGCCTGATCATCGAGGGCATGGCCCAGACCGCGGGCATGCTGGTGGGCCAGGCCCGCGACTTCCAGGAAAAGGTCATCCTGGCCAAGATCTCCAAGGCGGAGTTGCCCGAGCCCGTCCTGCCCGGCGACCAGCTGCGATACCACGCTGAAATCACCACCATCACCGACCAGGCCGCCAGCACCCACGGAACGGTCTTCAAGAACGATCGGGAAATCGGCACCATCGACCTGATGTTTTCCCACATTGACCAGAACCTTCAGGGGATGAAGTTTCCCGAGGAGAACTTCGTGTTCACCGGCCAGTTCCTTCGACTGCTGGCGGGCTTCGACCTGAAGCCTCCGCCGGCCGGTGCCGCTTCCTCCGGGCCGGACCGGCCAGGCCAAGCCCCGGAGGCGCCGGCCAAATGACCGAGCGGCGTGTCGCGATCACCGGACTTGGCGTGGTCACCGCCAGCGGCCTGGGCATCGAGGAACTGTTCGGCAGCCTGCTGGCGGGCCGGCCGTCGGTCAAGCGGATTGACCTATTCGACCCGTCCAGCTTCCCCTGCCAGGTGGCCGCCCAGCTCGATGGCTTCTCCGCCCGCCCGTACGTCCCCAAGAGCTATCGCAAGGCGGTCAAGGTAATGGCGCGGGACATCGAGATCGCGGTGGCGGCGGCTTACCTGGGCGTGCGCGACTCCGGCATCGTCACTACGGGTCTGGACGGGGGCACCCCGGACGTGGACTCCAGCCGGCTGGGCTGCAACATCGGGGCCGGGCTCATCTGCGCCGACCTCAACGAGCTGGGGGCGGCCGTCAACACCTCCGTCACCGACGGCAAGTTCGACATGGGCAAGTGGGGCCGGGAGGGGATGAACAACCTCACCCCGCTGTGGCTGCTGAAGTACCTGCCCAACATGCTGGCCTGTCACGTGACCATCATTCACGCGGCCAAGGGGCCCTCCAACACCATCACCTGCGGCGAGGTCTCTGGCCACCTGGCGGCGGGGGAGGCGGCCCGCACGGTGGCCCGCGGCGCCGCCGATGTGGCCATCGCCGGTGGCGCCGAGAGCAAGGTCAACCCCATGGGCCTGCTCCGCCAGACGCTCCTGGGCCGCGTGAACACCGGCTCGAACGACAGCCCCGGCCGGGCGTGTCGGCCCTTCGACGCCGGCCATGGCGGCACCGTCATCGGCGAAGGCGGCGGGCTGCTGATCCTGGAGGACCTCCAGCGGGCTCAGGGAAGGAACGGGCGAATCTACGCGGAGCTGGCCGGCTTCGGCGCGGCCTGCGACCCGGAGGGGGTCAACTACCTCAAGCCGAATGTCGGACGGCTGGACGGGGCCGTCGCCGCGGCGCTGAAGGACGCGAACATCCAGCCGGACCAGGTGGACCTGGTCATCCCCTGCGGCACGGGCGTGCCAGGGGAGGACGCGGCCGAGGCCGAGGCCCTGCGGCGGGCCCTGGGCCCACGGGCCGACACCGTCCCCGTGGCCCCGCTGGCGGGTGCGTTCGGCAATCTCTTCGCCGGCGCCGGCGGGGTGGCCCTGGCCGTCGCCGCCATGACGCTGCACAAGCAGACCATTCCGCCGGCGGTGAACTTCGAAACTCCAGCTGAGGGCTGCGAACTCACCGTCTGCACCGAAGCGACACCGGCCAGGCTCCGGTACGCGCTCTGCACCGGGTTCGGCGTGGGCGGCCAGAGCGCGGCCCTGGTGCTGAAGAGATATCAGGAATGAGACGACGGGTCGTCATAACGGGCATGGGGTGCGTGACCCCTCTAGGGCACGACGTGAACAGCACCTGGGAGGCGCTGCTGCGCGGCGACAGCGGCATGGCCCCGGTGACGATCTTCAACGCCTCCACGTTCCCCGCGAGCTTTTGCGCGGAGGTGAAGAATTTCCAGCTTCCCCAGCCGCTGGCCGCCGGCGGAAAGCACCAGCACGCGGGGCGGCACACCCGCTTCACCCTGGCGGCGGCCATGGAGGCCTGGCAGGCGTCCGGGCTGGGCGAATCAGGGCACTTCGACCCCGATCGCACGGGGATGTACCTGGGCTCGGGGGAGGGCAGCCTGGACTTCGACAACTTCACCTCGCTGCTGGTGGACGCCTGGGCCGGCAACCGGCTGAACACGGTGCGGTGGGGCGAGCTGGCCTTCGGGCGGATGAACGTCCACCGCGAGACGGAGCAGGAAGGCAACATGGTGGTGGCCCACCTGGCGGCGGAGTTCGGGCTTCGCGGCCCGGCGTTTAATTCTCTGACTGCCTGCGCGGCCAGCACCCAGGCCGTCGGGGAGGCCAGCCTGCTCATTCGCCGGGGCGACGCCGAGGCGATGCTCAGCGGCGGGGCCCACAGCATGATCCATCCTTACGGGGTGACCGGCTTTACCCGCCTGACGGCCCTGTCCACCCGCAACGACCAGATGCAGACCGCCTCGCGCCCCTTCGACATGACCCGCGACGGGTTCGTGCTGGGCGAGGGCGCCAGCATCCTGATCCTGGAGGAGTACGAGCTCGCCCGCCGCCGGGGGGCGAAGATGCTGGCGGAGGTCATCGGCTACGGCTCCAGCGCCGACGCCTTTCGCATCACCGACCAGGACCCCCAGGGCGAGGGGGCCGCGGCGGGCATGCGGGCCGCCCTGGCCGACGCCGGCGTTGGCATCGACCAGATCGACTACATCTCCGCCCACGGCACCTCCACCGCCCAGAACGACTCGGTGGAGACCATGGGCATCAAGGCCGTCTTCGGACAGCGGGCCTACCAGGTCCCCGTCAGCTCGATGAAGGGCAGCATAGGGCATCTCATCGCCGCGGCCGGCGCCACCGAGATGATTACCTGCGTGCTGGCCCTCCGCGACCAGGTGATCCCGCCCACGGCCAACTACCGGGTCCCCGACCCGGAGTGCGACCTGGATTACGTCCCCAACCAGCCGCGCAAGGCCAAGCTCGAAACCGTCATGAGCAACTCCTTCGGCTTCGGCGGGCAGAACGACACGCTGATCATCAGGCGAATCTGACCGCTCCGGGGGCCTCGGCGCCTGGGGGGCGCCGGGGCTTGATTTTTCGCAGCCTTGCCGGATATGCTTTCCGCATCTTGCGGGCGTGTCCGCTGGCATCTCGCCCGCGGGCTGCACACTGCAGGTGAGACCATTGATGCTCGGCATGTGGTCCTGGCTTTCGCACTATTGGGCCGCCCTGGCCATCGGCGGGACGTGCCTGAGCCTGCTGGCCTTTGCCGTTTACCTGCTGGCCAAGTACATCCGCATCGTCCTGAACATCTTTGTGGACACCCCGCCGGTGCCCTCCACGCTGCCGCGGGACTTTAAGGTGCTTCGCGGCGAGCTGGTGCGCTTCCGCAGCTTCGACGGCACCAGCCTTCGGG
This sequence comes from Phycisphaerae bacterium SM23_33, assembly GCA_001303665.1. Lineage (GTDB taxonomy): Bacteria > Planctomycetota > Phycisphaerae > SM23-33 > SM23-33 > SM23-33. Next base: position 9,440 of record LJUF01000058.1, read on the forward strand.
GCATGTGGCTGCGGACGCCCAACCGGCGCCAGTGCAGGGGCACCATCGTCTTCTGCCACGAGAGCGGCTCGGACATGTACAGCTGCGACCGCTACAGCGGCCCGCTGGTTGACGCCGGCTTCGACGTCTTCACCTTCGACTTTCGCGGGCATGGGGAGAGCTCCGCCCCGGAGAGCTACCGCTCCCTGCCCTGGCCCTCGGACAAGGAGTTGGAGGACGCCCTCGGCGCCACCGCCTACGTCGAGGGGACCCTGGAGGCCCAGGGCAAGCCCGCCCGCGTGGGCGTGGTCGGCATCAGCCGCGGGGCCGGGGCGGCCATCCTCGCCGCCAGCTCCGACCCCAACATCGCCTGCCTGGTCTGCGACGGGGCCTTCAGCACCGCGGAGACCATCGTGACGCTGATGAAACGCTGGGCCCACATCTTCGCCCGGGTGAAGCTGGTGTACGAGAACCACCCCGACGCCTTCTGGAAGTTCCTGTACTGGTGCATGATGCGGCTGGCGCAGCCGAAGCTGCGCCGGCGTTTCCCCTCGGTCCGCAAGGCCGTCCGGGACATGGTCTCGCGCCCGATCCTGTTCATCCACGGGGAAAAGGACACCTACATCCATCCCGGTCAGGCCTACATGCTTTACGGCGTGGCCGAGCAGCCCAAGTATCTCTGGGTCGTTCCCGAGGCCAAGCACAATCAGTCCGTGGTGGCGGCCGCCGCGGAATACGCCGCCAGGACGATTGCCTTCTTCGGCAAGTACCTGGCCGGGGAAGCCGTCGGCGAGGAAGAGCTGACCGCGGCAGGCAAGGCCCAGACGGACGTGGCCTGAGGATGCCGGCAAGGACAATTCCCCGCCCTGTCTGGAACTCGCCCGAAAAATCCGTATGCTGACGGCTGGGTCTTTCGATGAACGTCGTTCGCACGCTCTTGCGGCCGGTTGCCCGGATGGCCGGCTGGCACGCCGGGCAGCAGCTCCGGGCCTTCCTTGCCGCCCACCGGCGGACGCCCCAGGTGCAGGAGCAGCTGCTGGGCAGGCTCATGGCCGCGGCGGCCGACAGCGACTTCGGCCGCGACCACGGCTTCGGCCGCATCCGCTCCTATGCCGATTTCGTCTCGGCCGTCCCGGTCGGCGATTACGAAACGCACCGCCCATACGTGCAGCGAGTGCTGCAAGGGCAGGTCCAGGCGCTATTCGCGCCGGGCACCAAGGTGCTCATGTTCGCCGTGACTTCCGGCACGACCGGGGCACCCAAGCACATCCCCGTGACCCGGCAGTTCATGAGGGACTATCACCGGGGATGGAACGTGTTTGGGATGAAGGCGCTGAGGGATCACCCCTCGGCCTGGCTGAGAAAGATCGTGACCATCGCCTCCTCGGCCCGGGAGGGCCTCACGCCCGCCGGCGTCCCGTGCGGGTCCATCAGCGGGATGCTGGCCGAACGGCAGAAGCGGATCGTGCGGTGGATGTATCCGGTGCCCGGCTGCGTGCGGGAGCTGCGCGACCCGGCCGGCAAGTTCTACGCCATCTTGCGGGCGTCCGTCACGCAGGACGTGGCCATGCTTACCACCGCCAATCCCTCCTCGGCCGTGAAGTTGGCCGAGACGGCCCGCGACCAGGCCGAGCGGCTCATCCGCGACGTCAGGGACGGTACCTGCAACCCTCCCGGCGAGCTGCCGGACGAAATGGCCGGGCGGTTTTCTTTCCGCCCCGACCCCGCCGGCGCCAGGCGGCTGGAGCGGATCCGCCATGCCCACGGCGAGTTGCTGCCGAGATATTTCTGGAAGCTGGCCCTGCTGTGTCACTGGACCGGAGGCACGGTGGGGTTGTACCTGCCGCGCATCCGTCGGCTGTACGGCGACGTGCCCGTCCGCGACATCGGCCTGCTGGCCAGCGAGGGCAGGCTGTCGGTTCCCCTCACCGATGAGACGCCGGCCGGCGTGGCGGAAATCTCCTCCAATTTCCTCGAGTTCCTTCCCGTCCCGCAGTCCGAATCGCCCCGGCCGGACGTGCTCAGGGCCCACGAGCTTGAAGTGGGCCGGGAGTATTTCGTCGTCCTGTCCAACTGGGCGGGAATGTACCGGTACAACATCAATGACCGGGTCCGGGTGACCGGCCGCCTGGGGCAGAGCCCGGTGTTCGAATTCCTCTCCCGCGGGCTGCATACCTGCTCGATCACCGGCGAGAAGCTCACCGAGCACCAGGTGGTCGAGGCCATGGCCCGAGCGCACCCGGCCTGCGGCGGCAGCGTCGAGACCTTCATCCTCCAAGGCCACTTTGACCGGCAGCCCTATTACGAGCTGCGCGTCGAGCCGGCGGCGGGGCTGGAGGCGGATGGGCTGGCCCGCGGGCTGGACGAGCAACTGCGGCAGCTCAACGTGGAGTACGATTCCAAGCGGGCCAGCGGCCGGCTGGGGCCCGTGCGGGCCAGGTGCGTCGAGCCGGGCAGCTTTGCACGGGGCCGGGGGCACCACGGGCTCCATGCACGTTCTGCGACACGACGGCTTGACGCTGAGCCTGGACTGCGGGCTTTACCAGGGCCGGCGGGAGGAGTCTCGCCAGTTGAACCAGCAATTCCCCGTCCGCCCGGGCGAGTTGGGGATGGTGTTGCTCTCGCACGCGCACATCGACCACTCCGGCCGGCTGCCGGGGCTGGTCAAGCACGGCTTCGGCGGGCGGATTTTCGCCACCCCGCCCACGTGCGACCTGTGCGGGGTGCTGCTGCCGGACTCGGCCCACATCCAGGAAGAAGACGCCCGCTTCTGGAACGAGAAGCGCGCCACCGACGGCGGCCGCATCCAGCCGCTGTATACCGTCGAGGACGCTCGGGCCACCATGCCCCACTTCGAATCGATCTCCTACAACACGCAGTTTCGCCTGGGCTCGGACTGCTGGGCGACCTTCATCGAGGCCGGCCACATCCTGGGCTCGGGCATGGTGATACTGGAGATCAACCGCAACGGCCGAAGCAGGCGGATTCTCTTTACCGGCGACGCCGGGCGCTTCCAGGTGCCCATACTCAAGGACCCCACCGAGCCGCTGCCGGAGTGCGACTATCTGATCACCGAGTGCACCTATGCGGATCGCCGCCACGAAAACCCCACCGACATGAAGGAAAGGCTCTGCCGCATCATCACGGAAACCCGCCGGGGCGGCGGGAAGGTGATCATCCCGGCCTTTTCCGTCGGCCGGACGCAGACGATCATCTATTTCCTCATTCAACTGTTCATGGAAGGCCGGCTGGAGGAGGTCCCGGTCTTCGTGGACAGTCCGCTGTCCACGGCGGCCACCGAGGTCTTCGCCCGGCATCCCGAATGCTACGACCGCGAGGCCTTGCAGACCTGGGGGCGCGAAGGCGACCTCTTCGGCCGCAGCGGCCCGGTGCGGTACATCACGGAGGTGGACGAATCCAAGGCCCTCAACGACATGCGCGAGCCCTGCGTGATCCTCGCTGCCAGCGGCATGTGCGAGGCGGGCAGGATCCTGCATCACCTCAAGAACCACGTCGCGAACGAAAAGGACACGATCTGCATCGTCGGCTTCATGGCCCAGCACACGCTGGGCCGGCGCATCGTCGAGCGGCGGGAGGAGCTGAGGATCTTCGGCCGGACGTACCCGCTGCTGGCCCGGGTGGAGATTCTCAACGGCTTCTCCGCCCACGCCGACGTGGACGACTTCCGCCGGCTGTACACCCCGCTGGCGGGCCGGCTCAAGCGGGCCTTTGTGGTCCACGGCGAACAGAAGCAGCCGCCGGCCATGCGCGCCCTGTTGCAGGAACTGGGCTGCCGCGACGTCGTCATCCCCTCGCCGGGCGACCGCTTCAGCATTTGACGGTCGGCCGGCGCAAAACAAACGGGGCGGGCCCCTGAACGTCGCTGCCCGCCCCGTCGTTTTGGCCGATGTCGGTGTTGCCGGCGGTTGCCGGGTTACTTCTTCCAGGGCACGATGAAGGTGTCGGTGTCGTCGATGGGGTTGAGGCTGCCGGACTGCGCGGGCCCGTCATACGGGTCGGGCAAGTTCTTCGTGCCGTCTTCGTCGCCGGCCACGTAAATGTCATCGCCGCCAATGCCCGCGTGGGAGTTGGCTTCGTTGGTGTCCACCGGCGTCTTGTGGAACTTCACGCTGCCTCCCAGCGCCAGGCAGTTGAAGCCGTCGTCCTTGTGAATCACGGGCTTGTGGTACTCCCCGTTCGTCGAATTGAAGAACACCGATCTCCCGTCGCCCTTGTCCGCCATGATGATGAAGTTGCCTTGCAGCGACATGGTCAGCGGAGCCTTGTTCTCTACGTCGTCGGCGTCGTTCCCGTACGGCTTGTGCAGCCCGTAGGAATAGTTCTGGATGCTGATCCAGCCGTACTTCTTCAGCGTCGCCGCCTTCCGCTCCAGCCACTCCCCATCGGTCGGGCAACGGAACAGCTTCTCCGAGGTCCCTGACTTGATGATCAGCCAGAGGTTCTGCATCGCGTTGGTGCCCAGGGGCGTAGCCGTGCCAGGAGGATCTGGCCAGATCTCGTCGCCTTGCGTGTTAACGTTGATTGCAGCCTGGACGTCGCCGTATTGCACGATCAAGGGGAAAGCGTCGTTGAACTCGGCGAAGTAGATATGCAGGGCCTTGCCTATGCTATTGAGATTGGCGCCGCAGATGGCCTGCTTGGCCAATTCTCGTGCCCGAGTCAGGGTCGGCATGAGAATGGTTACCAGCAGCGCGATGATGCCCACAACCACCAGCAACTCGACCAATGTAAATCCTTTAGATCGCTTCATAAGCGACCTCCTTCCTGTGCTCCCCGCACCGTTTGCGTCGGGACAACTGGCCAGCGGCGCTGAACGAGGATCATGAGTCCTTCGGTTGTCACCGGCCGCCAAGCCCTGCCCGACCTTGACCAAGAAGCGTGCCAATTCACCTTTTTACGCACCTCGAGGCCCCCGGGCCACGTTTGCCAGGGGGTTTCGTACGTCATTGGTTCACCTGCACCCGAACCCACCGGGCGGTCCAATACGGCTCACGTAAGCCTGTGAATCCGACCGCGCCGCAGACGCCAAAAACAACTACAGTGGTTTTCCCAGCGCCAGTCGTTCGTGGCAGGCAGTTGCTGGATGGTATGACAATATCGAGGAGGCCATCCGTCAAGCCTCTGCCTTCCACATCCAATTATATACTGTTATGCTACCAGCAAACCAGCTTGCGCGTCAACCGTCCAATTCGCAAAAAAATGTGGTGTTCCGGCCGGCCCCGCCGGGGGGGGCCGGCGGCTGTCAACAGCGGCGCTGGGGAAATCTAATCTCCCGGCGGCAGATTGCCGAAGCCTTATTGACAGAGGAGCTTATGAGCTTTTTGCCGGCCATACGAAAACGCCTGGCCGAGCACGGCCAGGAGCACCTGCTCGCCTTTTATGACCAGCTCGACGCCCCGCAGAAGGCACGGCTGCTGGAACAGGTTGCCGCGATTGACTTTGAGCAGCTTTCCGGCCTGATCCGCTCGCACGTGCTTTCCCGCCCCCAGGTGCGGCTGCCGGAGCACGTCCTGCCGCCGCCGATCCGTCCGGCTCGCCCTTCCGACCCGGCCAGCGTCGCGGCTTACGATTCGGCCCGGCGGCGAGGGGAGGAGCTGATCTCGCGGGGGAAGGTTGCGGCCCTGGTGGTGGCCGGCGGGGCGGGCACCCGGCTGGGGTTCGACGGCCCCAAAGGCTGCCTGCCCGTCACGGCGGTGAAGGGCAAGAGCCTTTTTCAGGTCTTTGCCGAACAGCTCCTGGCGACGCAGCGCCGCTACGGGGCGGTTGTGCCGTGGTACGTCATGACCAGCCTTTCCAACGACCAGACCACCCGCCGCTTCTTCGCCGAAAACGACTTCTTCGGCCTGGACCCGAGCGACGTGCTCTTCTTCGCCCAGGGTCAGATGCCGGCGCTGAGCTTCGACGGCAAGGTCCTGCTGGCCGAAAAGGACCAGCTGGCCTGGAGCCCCGACGGCCACGGCGGCTGCCTGCCCGCCCTGCGGCGCAGCGGGGCGCTGGAGGACATGGCCCGGCGCGGGGTGGAGTACATCTCCTATTTCCAGGTGGACAATCCGCTGGTCCGGTGCGTGGACCCCCTGTTCATCGGCCTGCACGCTGAGGCCGGGGCGGGCATGTCCGCCAAGGTCCTGCCCAAGCGCCAGCCCAAGGAAAAGCTGGGCAACTTCTGCACGGTGGACGGCAGGGTCACGGTGATCGAGTATTCCGACCTGCCCGACGAGTTGGCCTTCGCCACGCGCGACGACGGCACGCTGGTATTCAACGCCGGCAGCATTGCCATTCACGTGCTGTCGCGGTGGCTCGTCGAGGAGCTGACCGCGGGCGGGGCCTGCCGCCTGCCTTTCCATCGCGCCGACAAGGAGGTCCCTTACATTGATGCCAACGGGGACAGGGTGCAGCCGGAGGAGCCCAACGCCGCCAAGCTGGAGATGTTCATATTCGACGCCCTGCCGATGTCGCGAGAATCGGTCCTGCTTCAGACCCTCCGCGGCGAGGAGTTCTCCCCGGTGAAGAACCAGCAGGGCGAAGATTCCCTGGTGACCTGCCTGCGCGACCAGATCGCCCGGGCGGGGCTGTGGCTGGCCTCGGCCGGCGTCAGCGTTCCGCGGGACGCCCAGGGCCAGGTGGCGGCCGCGATCGAGATCAGCCCTTTGCTGGCCCTGGACGCGGAGGAGCTGGCCGCGAAGCTCCCGCCCGGCCTGACCATCAAGCCGGGGCAGGAAGTCTACCTGGAATGAGGCAGGGCTGAACGGGACGGGGCGGTGTTGGCGGCTCGCCGGAGTTCTCCCGCCGCGGCGGCCGCCTGGGATGCAGCCAACTCTCCAGTTGCCCGGGCCCTGATTGAGAAAAACCGCGCCGCCGGCTCGTACTCTGCGCCGGTTTGGTTAAAATGGCCCGCGGGCCTTGCCGGGCCGGTTGACTCTATGGGAAAGGAATCGCCGCACATGAACGACCGCCAGCGCTTCGATGCGATCATGCATTACCGGCCCTTCGACCGGTGCGTCATTCAGGACTTCTCCTACTGGGAAGAGACCGTCCTGGCCTGGCACCACTACGGCCTGCCGAAAGACGTCGGCCTCGCCAACAGCCAGGACTTCTTCGGCTTCGACCGCATGTGGGACGGCGTTGAGGCCAACGTGCTGCTGTGCCCGGGCTTTGAGACCAAGCTGCTCCAGGACGACGGCCAGTTCCAGATCATCCAGGACGCCGACGGCACCGTCATCCGCAAGGCCAAGATCCTCAGTTCCATCCCCCAGCACCTCGACCACACGCTCAAGGACCGCCGCAGCTGGGAAAGGCACTTCAAGTGGCGCCTTGACCCCGACCACCCCGACCGCTTGCCGCAGGACTTCGACAAGAAATTGGCCGCCATGGCCGACGAAAAGCGAGACTTTCCCTTGAGGACAGGCTGTGGCAGCACCTTCGGGCGACTGCGCAACTGGATGGGGCTGGAGGGCGTCTCCTACATCCAGTACGACGATCCCAAACTCTTCGCCGAGATGATCCGGACCATGGGCACGTGCATCGTGGGCACGGTGAAGCGAGTGCTTCAGCGGGCCAAGGCCGCCGGCGTGACCTTCGATTACGCCAGCATGTGGGAGGACATGTCCTTCGCCCAGGGTCCGCTGCTGGGCGTGCCGGCCTTCCACGCCCACTGCGTACCCCAGTACAAGCGGATCAGCTCGCTGCTGAAAGAGTACGGCACGGACCTGATCATGCTGGACAGCGACGGCGACGTGCGGCCGCTGCTTCCGGGCTGGCTGGACGGCGGGGTCAACATCGCCTTCCCGCTGGAGGTGGGCACCTGGGGCTGCGACCCGGTCCAGCTCCGCCAGCGGTTCGGCAGGCAGCTGCGGATGGCGGGGGGCTTCAGCAAGCGGATCCTGGCCCGAGGCCCTGACGCCATCGCCGCCGAGATTGACCGCCTGGCCCCGCTGGTCGAGCAGGGCGGCTTCATCCCCTTCTGCGACCACCGCGTCCCGCCGGACGTGAGCTTCGAAAACTACCTCTTCTACGTCGAGCGGGCCAAGCAGGCTTGGGGCAAGGGCCTGCCCAACCTTCGACCTACCGGCCGGCCCGACGTCTCCGCCCCGTGCTACGGCAAGCCTTACGACCACCGCGTCATCCTGGGTCAGGCCCCGGCTGCGCACTGAGGCGAGCTTTTACTCGCCGCCTGGAACACGCATCGGCGCAGGAAAGCGGAGCCGCTTGCGGCTCCGCGGAAGCTTCCGAACTCGGAAAACGCAGTGGGCGATCAGTTCTGTCCCTGGCCGCCGGGCCCGCCGCGCCGGCCACCCGCGCCACCGCGCCGGCCACCGGCGCCGCCGCGCCGGCCGCGTCCCGCGTCCTGCATCCCCAACAGGCTGGACCAGCCTTCCTCATTCATCATCTTCTGCCGCTCTTGCTCGTTGAGCTGCCCGTCCCTGTCGGCGTCGTATTTCTCGCGCAGCTTGTTCCAGTACGACCGCATTTCCTCCGGGCTGACGTTGCCGTTGCCGTCGGCGTCCATCTGCCCGCGGCGCTGCTCCATTTCCGCCCGTATGCCTCGCTGCATGGCCTGGCGCTCTGTTTCCGATAATCCGCCGTCGCCGTCGGCGTCCCAGCGCCTGATGGATTGCCTGCGGCGCTGCTCCCATTGCCTGGCGAGTTGATCCCATCTCTGCTGCTCGGCTGCCATGGCCGCCTGTTCCTGCTGGCTGAGCTGGCCGTCGCCGTCCCTGTCGTGCCGCTGCACAAGCCACTGCCGCCGCCTGTCCTCGGCCTGCCTGCGCTGGGCTTCGCGCATGGCCTGGTTCTCCTGGTCGTCGAGCTTGCCGTCCTTGTTGGCGTCCCACTGTTCCAGCAGCCTCTGCTGGCGCTCGGCACGGTAGGCCTCGGACATGGCCCTGCTCTCTTCCGCGTTGAGCCTGCCGTCGCCGTCCTTGTCGTAATTGGCGATTGATTCCTGGTAGCGCCGCCGCTGCTCGGCGAGCTGCTGCCGCAACCTGGCCCCTTCGGCTTCCCTGGCGGCGGTCTGTTCCTGGTCCACCCGGCCGCCCCTGCTCCTGGCCGACCTTTGAGGCATCTGTCGGCGGGGCTGGTCCCCCCGCCCCCCCGGGCCCGCCCCGCGTTGTCCCCGGACCGGGGCGGACAGCCCGCCGGCCAAGTGGGCGTTGGCCGCGCCACGCTCCGAGCCGGTGAGCCTGCCATCCTTGTTTTCGTCGAACAGCTCCAGCAGCCGTTTGCGGATGCCCAGCCGGTAGGCCTCGGCCTCGGCCCAGTTCAGCTTGCCGTCGTTGCTCTGGTCGTGGGCGATGGCGGCTTCCCAGCGGTCGTAGGAGCGGACGAAGGAGTTGGCCTTGCCGGCGGTGGCGTCCCATTCCTCTTTGCTCAGCTCCCCGTCCACGCCGGCAGAGGCGAAGAACCGGGTGCGCTCCTCGCCCTGCACGTAATCGTCGAGCAGGCCCTTGAGATGATCAACCGCCGGAGCGGCCTGCGTGGCCGGCTCGGTCGATGTGGGTAGTGTCGTTGTCTGGGCGTGGGCGGGGCCGGCCCAGAGGGCCATCGCGGCGACCACCGTCAACAGGGTAATGTAACGTGTCATCTTCTCTCCTTTCCGGTCGAGAAGCACGTTAACAGCGGAAACTCCCTTGCACTGTCGGGTACATGAGTTTATACGCAGTACCGAGAACATTATTACCGTTCTGTGCCGTTCCGGCAAGTCCGATTGCCCCTGTCTCGGCCGGGGAAAGGGGCGCTGCGGGCCTGCCGGTGTCGGCACGATCGGAAACCTGCTTGGAAGGAGCGATAGAATGTCCAGGAATCTGGTGGCGGCGATGCTGGCCGTGTTGATCATAACGGCCTTGACGGGGCTTGTCCCGGCCCAGGAGCCGACGACCCAGCCGGCGGCGCCCCCGAAGCCCGCGGCCAAGTGGCCGTGGGTCGGCTGGTCCATGCGGACGTTGGCCAGGAACCAGGTGGAGCTGGCACGGATGGTTCAGGCCCTCAGGGCCCAGAAGGGCGGTTGACCGCCGCTGGCAGGGAACTTCTGCTCGCCCCGCCGGGTCGGGGCTGGACGGCCCGGCCGAGGGCGGATTTGCTTGAACTGGCCGTGCCGGGGCCGATACAGTGTCCCTCCCTGCTCGCGGAGTCAGGCCCAGAGCCATGCGCATCATTGTCCCCATCAAGCAGGTGCCGGAGACCGGCGCCGTCAAGATGGACGAAGCCACCGGCACGATGATCCGGGAGGGGGTGGAGGCCATCGTCAATCCGCTGGACCTTTACGGCCTGGAGCTGGCCATCCGCCTTCGCGAGCAGGCCGAGGCCGCCGGCGGCGATTCCGTGGAGGTCGTCACCATCACCATGGGCCCGCCGGCGGCGGACAAGGCCATCCGCGAGGCCGTGGCCATGGGCTGCGA